>JAMOMS010000028.1 GCA_027067015.1 Campylobacterales bacterium
CGAGTACCTGCGCCTTTTTGATGAAACGGGCAACCTCAACTTCGCCATGGGCGAACCCTTTACCCAAAGCCCCCTCTATCTCACCCTCAAGGCCCTGTACGCCTACCTGAGCGACAACGACCCGTCGGCCTACCGGAAGATCGCCGACAAACTGGCAGATTTCCAGACGCGCGATCTGCTCACCTTTATAAAAGAGGAGGCCACCGAGAGGGAGCTGGCGCTGATTGATGAGCAACTGCATAAAATCGAACGGCTCCGCCCCTACCTGCCGAATGAACGGGACCGCCTGCTTCACTTCGTGCTACAGCGGCTGGCGCCTCTTCGCTTTGACGACACCGACGGCGGGCGCGTGACGGTCATGGGCGTGCTGGAGAGCCGGGAGGCGACCTTTGACGGGGTGGTGATACTCGATTTTAACGAAGGGACGGTGCCCAACGTGGATGAGGCTGACTTCTTTTTAAGCAGTGCCGTGCGCCAAAAGGCGGGCCTGCCGACCAGAAAAGAGAAAGAGGCGCTCCAAAAGCACTACTACGCCCAGATTCTGCGCCGCGCCAAAGAGGTGCGCATCGCCTACGTGCAAAACGAGGAGCAGGGCCCCAGCCGCTTTTTGTATGAGCTGGGACTCAACGAGGGCGAGGCGGTACAGGCGCGCTACGAAAAGCTCCTTTTCTCTTTTGCCCCCGATCCCGACCCCTACGATTACGAAAACCGCCCCATCCCGCGGCCCGACACCCTCTACCCCAACACCCTGGCCACCCTGCTGGAGTGCTCTTTGCGCTACTATTTTCGCTATGTCTTAAAACTCAAAAACGAGATAGAAGAAGACAATTACAACTTCGGCACCCATTTTCACGAGGCCATTGAGAGCGTGCTGGCCCCCCGCCCCCGTTTTGAAGACCCCGACACCTACTACCGGGCGGTGATGGAGGCGCTTTTAAAAGAGAACGACCCCGCGCGCCGCTACCTGATTCTAAGCCGTTGGGCCGACAAGATCGCGTGGTTTTGCAAAAAAGACTTTCCCCGCCTCCAAAACCCCTATAAAGTGGAGCGGTTTGAGCAAAGCCGTCAACTGGCGGGCTTTACCCTGCTGGCACGCTACGACCGGATGGACGATGAGGCGGTGATTGATTACAAAACCGGCCAACCCAAAACGGCCGATGAGATTCAGGCGCTCTTTTACCAGGTGATCTTTCAAAAAACGCCACTCTTTTACTACTTAAAAACCGGCAAGATCGAGGACAAAAGCGTTACAGCGCCCGACAAACGGCTGGCGGAGATATTGCAAGGGCTTGATTTCACCGCCCGCCGGACCGACAACCCCCAGGCGTGCCGCTTTTGCGACTACCGGTTTATGTGCCGAGCAGAAAGCTGACGCCGGGTAGAAAACGCCGACGCCTACTGCGCGTCGGCCGCATCGTCCAAAACGGTTTCAACCACCTTTTTGATACGGGGTAGATACTCCCGTATCACCCCCTCAATCAGCGCGATATTGACCCCTTCGTAATCGTGGGCAATAAAATTCCTCACGGCAAAAGCGCCGCGAATATCCTCTTTTTCAAACCGCGCAAGAATCTCAAACGCCATGGCGTTTTGCAGGCGGCCAAACTGTTCGGCGATAGCGACAAGATGCATCAATAGAGCCGGTCGGGCAAGTTTTTCATCTTCCAACGCCAACGTAACACCGCCGTACTGGTTGACAATCTCCTCAATCAGTGCGATCTTTTTCCCGATAAGCTCTAACGCCTCATACATAAACCACTCCCCTTAAAACCCGGCGATCCTTCAGTCCCGTCTCATCACACAAATCCACCGGTCGGCCAAATCGGCGCGCAAGCCGTTGCCGCAAATCCTCTAAATACAAAAACCCGCGTATCCCCCCGAAACGGCGCACAAACTCTGGTGTGGTTTGGATGACAATATCAATATCGCTCCATCCGTCGGCCTCGCCCTTTGCCATACTGCCAAACAGCCCGATACGTGCGATACCGTCCTTTTCAAGCTCATCTTTGATCGCCCGCAGGTACGCCAAAAGCGCCTCTTTATTCACCGTTTCCATGGTTTCATTATATCACAGCGACCCGGTTTTGATATCCATCAAGCACCTTTCAAGCGCCTTGTGATAAGATCGGTTTTAGTCCAAAAGAGGAGTCGGCTTGGCCTATTTTCCGGCGTTTTTGAAACTTGACAATCGTAAGGTACTGTTGGTTGGGGGCGGGTATATCGCGGGAGAGAAGCTCGAAAAACTGCTCGATTTCACCTCCGACATCACCGTCGTGGCCCCCCAGATCTGCAACGACGTACAAAAGATGATCAACGCCCGTCAGCTCACTTTTCACCACCGTCCCTATGAGCCTTCGGATCTGGAGGGGGTCTTCATGGTCATCGTGGCGGTCGATGACCTGCGACTGCAAAAAGAGATCTACGAAAGCTGTCAGAGCCGTCACATTCTTTGCAACAGCGTCGATTCGGTCGATTATTGCGACTTTATCTTCCCCTCCTACACCCGCAAAGGGGACCTGACCGTCGCTTTTTCCACCTCCGGGGTCTCTCCCTCGGTGGCCAAGTACCTGCGCCGGGCCATGGAGCGCGCCATTCCCGACTCTATCGCCGACTTTTTGGAGGAGATGAAGGCGCTTAGAACCTCTTTGCCCAAAGGCAAGGAGCGAATGCGCCTGCTTGATAGCAAAGCCAAAGCCTACATTGAGAAACTTTTCGGCAAGGAACTATGATGTTTTCCAAAAAACTCGTCTTCGTTTTAATGGCCGTTTTCGCTTTTTTGGCCATCTCCGCCTTTTTGGCCAACCTGCCCGAAAAGAAAGACCCCGCCGTCATGGCTTTCATTGAGCCGTACTTTCCCTACACCTTCACCAAGACCCTCGGCGGCCTCGACCTGATAGACAAACACACCGGCAAAAAGCTTAAACTCGACAACGCCAAGGTCTTCCTGGCCTACGACCACTACCTTAAAAGGTGGGGAGAAAAGCACCTCAAACTACAAGGAAGCACCTTGACCCTCACCGATGACAACGGCTCGGTCAGCACCCTCGCGCTTACCCCCGCCCAACGCGCCTTTGTCAGGAAGTTTTTCTTCCAACAACCGTCGCAGTCGCGCTGAGTCCACCGCCCCTTTGAGAGGATCGGCCAAAAAGCGCTCATCGGGCGTCAGCAGAAAAAGCGTGGGATATACCAGGGTATAGAGCAGTTCGACGGGGTAGTCCTCATACTCTTTAATCACCACTACCGGCACGGTGCGGGTATTGATACAGCGTGAGAGCGCCGCGTCGGCGTTGATATCCGCGATGACCTTTTTGCACGCCTCGCACCCTCTTTCAATCACCAAAACCGCCATCGGTTTGCCGCTTTGTCGGCTAAGCACCAACGCCCGATCAAACTTCCCCTGCCACCGCACCGGCTCCGCCAGGCAGAGCGATACCAAAAACAGCGCCGTCCATAGCCGCATCTACCGCACCTCGTAACCGACCGGATCGCCTTCGAGACTTTTTAGCCCCTCTCCGCGATCCACTCCAGGTGGGGCTTGAGCTCGACCACCCGGCCTACCACGATCAGGGCGGGGGTAGGAAGTTGGGCGGCTTTGACCTTTTCGTAGATCGTCTCCAGTGTCCCCGTGACCGTCCGCTGATCGGGCGTGGTTCCCCGGCTGATTACCGCTGTGGGTGTCGCGGGATCGCGGCCGACGCGTATGAGATTGTCGGCAATGTTTTTAAGATTATGCAGGCCCATCAAAAAGACAATGGTCTCATCGGCACGCATACTCTCCCAGTCAACCTGGCTATGCTCCTTGTTGGGCGCCTCATGGCCGGTGACCACTTTAAACGACACCGCCACTCCCCGGTGCGTTACCGGTATGCCGGCGTAGGCAGGCACGGAGATCGCCGAGGTTACGCCGGGAATGAACTCGAAAGCCACGCCACGCTCTTTGAGATACTTGGCCTCCTCGCCGCCCCGTCCAAACACCAGCGGATCACCGCCTTTAAGACGCACCACCCTGTCATGCTTGAGAGCGTTTTGGTAGATAACTTCGTTAATCTGCTCCTGCGGCAGGGTATGGCGGCCGTCCTCTTTGCCCACATAGACAAACTCACACCCCGCCTTGGCCTCTTTGAGAATATCGGGG
>JAMOMS010000029.1 GCA_027067015.1 Campylobacterales bacterium
CTGCCGTAGCCCCCGCCGATCATGATGTTCCCGGTCTGGGCCTCCTTGACGGTAACCACCAGGTCCATCTCGTTCTCACTGATTCGCCGCTGATCGATCACCACGTTCTCAAAAAAGCCGGTGCGCATCAGGGCCGACTTGGAGTCACGCAGGTCGGTCAGGTTATAGACATCTCCCGGCGCCAGAAAGATCTCACGCCGAATGACCCTGTCCAGCGTACGGGTATTGCCGGCAATGATGACATCATGAATAATCACCTTCTCACCCGGCATCACCTTGTAAGTAACGACCGTGGTATGATCTTTCTCGTCCTTGGTAAAGTCGGGGGCTACCCGCACATAAGCGTAGCCCATGTTGGCGATCTTCTCTTTGATCTTTTGCATATCGTGGCGAAGGTTTTCGATGTTAAAGACCTCACCCGGCTTGATTTTGAGCTCATCTTTCAAAATGACCGGGTCCACCACGTTTTGCGTCAGATCAATCTTGACATCTTTGACGGTATAAACCTCTCCCTCGCTGATTTTAAAATCCAAAATGGCGTTGTAGTTGTCAAAATCGACCCGCAAAAGCGGCTCATCCACCTGGGCGTCCAGGAAACCGTGACGCATATAAAAGTCGCGGATTCTCGGGGCCTCATATTTGAGCTGATCAAGCTTTACCTTGCCGTCATTAAGCCCCCAGAGCCAACCCATGAAGTCCCGCTCCCGGTTGGCCATGACACTCTCGATCTCCTTTTTGTTCAACCGCCTCGCACCGCAAAGATTGAGTTTGCGAATAATAATATTCTCACCCTTGTTGACCTTGAACACCACTTTGACACTGCCGTTATCCAACGTCGTCGTCTCGGTCTCGACCACCGTATCAAAATACCCCTCGGCCTCAACGGTAGCCCGAATGGTCTCCCTCGCCTTCTCGATCTTTCGATCATCAAAAATATCACCCTTGCGAAGCCCGATAGCGGAGAGAAGTTGATCTTTTTTGCTCTCGCCGTATCCGCTGATGACAATCTGGGAAATGACCGGTTTTTCTTTGAAGTGGAAGGTCAACACCCCCCGCTCCTCGGTTACCCATATATCCTTGAAATAGCCCTGGGCGTAGAGTTTGCGGATCGCCTCATCCACCTTTTCGATATCGATCGCCTCACCGGGATGCAAGCCCGTCAGTTCCAGCGCGATATCACGGGAGAGGTGATAAAGACCGTCAAACTCAATCTTCTCAATGGGACGGGCCTCAACCAGCAGGGCGCACAAAGCCAGCGATAGTGCGATTCGTTTCATTCAGATCCTCATTCGGGAAGCCGTTTTGCGCAGGGCTTCGCTACAAAAGTCATATAGTTTACCCTCTTTTGAATTAAACTCTATTAAACGCCCGCTTGGGTACAATTTCTCAATTTACGCGAACACCGCGCCAAATAACGGAGAGATGCAGATGACCATTGGAATCGTGGGGCTTGGGCTTATGGGCGGCTCACTGGGATTGGCTCTAAAAAAATTGCCGGACGTGGCGCATATTGTCGGCTACGACCACAACCCCGCCCACCGGCAGGATGCCCTAAAACTTGGCCTGGTAGACGAGATCGGCGACTGGGAGGCGATTCGCCGGTGTGATGTGATCTACCTGGCCATTCCCGTTGAAGGCATCATCGCTGTGCTTAAACAACTAAACGGAATTGACGAAAGTACCACGGTGATCGATCTTGGCAGTACCAAAGCACGCATTGTCCAAAACGTCCCGCCCGCCATCCGCAAAAACTTTGTCGCCGCCCACCCCATGACCGGCACCGAGAAATTCGGCCCCCAAGCGGCGCTGGAGGGGCTGTATGAGGGGAAGATTGTCGTTTTGTGCGACCTGGAGCAAAGCGGCGCCCTGCAGGCCGAAAGGGCCCGGCGCCTCTTTGAGGGGATCGGCATGAAAGTGGTCACGATGGGAGCCGAGGAGCACGACCGCCACGCCGCCTATATCAGCCATCTGCCCCACGCCATCAGCTACGCCCTGGCCAACGCCGTCATGGCCCAGGAGGATGCGCGAAGTATACTTATTCTCGCCGCGGGAGGGTTTAGGGACATGAGCCGCCTGGCCAAAAGCTCACCGATTATGTGGGAGGAGATCTTCAAGCAAAACAGCCGCCATCTGCTTGAGGCGATGGACCGCTTTGAAGAGGAGCTCAAAACCTGCCGCAAACTGGTGGAAGAGGGAGAGTGGCAAAAGCTGAATGAGTGGATGGCCAAAGGCCAGAAACTGCACACCATCTTTAAAGAGCGCTGATGCGGGCGGGGGTTTTTGACAGCGGCGCGGGCGGCCTGACGGTGGTTAAAAGCCTGCTTGCGCACCGTTTTTTTGATGAGATTATCTATTTTGGCGACACGGCCAGGGTTCCCTACGGCCCCAAGGATCCTGCCACCATTACCCGCTACGCCCTGGAGGCTTTAGAGTTTTTCAAAAATTTCGAGATCGACCTGCTCATTGCCGCCTGTAACAGCGTCAGCGCCCACGCCCTGCCCGAGCTTCGGGCCAACGCCCCCTTTCCCGTCTACGGCGTCATTGAGCCGGGGATTCAAGCGCTTCAAAACCGCTCTCTCTCACCCGAGGCGCGTATTTTGGTGCTGGGCACCAAAGCCACGATCCAAAGCGGTCGCTACCAAAAGGGGATCGAGGCGCTGGGATTTACGCAAATTGAAGCGCTGGCTCCCTCTTTGCTGGTGCCGCTGGTAGAGGAGGGGATTTATGACGGGCCCGTGATGCAAAGCGTACTGCACCACTACTTCGGCCCTCTTCAAAACCCCGACGCCGTGATTTTGGGATGCACCCATTTCCCGCTCATCGCCGACGCCATCGGCGGTTACTTTTCGCCCCGGCCTCTCTTGATCCACTCGGGCGAAGCGGTGGCCGAATACCTCCAAAACGAAGGCTACCGTCCCCGCCTTTGCGAAACCACCGTGCTGAAAATTTTCGCCTCCGAAAACCCCGACGCGCTTAAACGCACCGCCAAACGCTGGCTTAGGGTATAATAGAGCAAAAAGCGGAGAGAGCGATGGGTGCGGCAAAAGAGTACAAACCTCACTACACCTACGAAGATTACAGGCACTGGGAAGGACGCTGGGAGATTATAGAAGGAGAGGCTTTCGCCATGAGCCCGGCGCCCATGCCAAGACACCAAAACATCAGCGCCAAAATTGCCCGTCTACTCGATGAGGCGTTGGATTCGTGTGAAAAGTGTAAAGCCTACCTTCCCCTGGATTGGCATATCACCGACGACACCATCGTACAGCCCGATAACCTGGTGCTCTGCTATGAGCCCGAAGGCGCCTACATCACCAAACCCCCCGCCCTGATTTTCGAGGTGGTCTCACCCTCAACCGCCGCCAAAGACGAGCATCTTAAATACGCTCTTTATGAGCGGGAAGGGGTGGGCTATTATGTGCTTGTCTATCCCGATGAGCGCTACGCCAAAGTCTTCAGACTGCACGAAGGACGCTATATCAAAGCGCTGGACGCTACCGACGAAGATTACACTTTCGATCTGGGCGCGTGTCGGATTCCTTTTGATTTTTCCAAAATCTGGTAATCAGCGGTACTCGTTGTCAACCAACTGGCACAAAATGTGGCCGATGAGGATATGCATCTCCTGGATGCGGGCGGTGTCGTCGGAAGGTACGACGATGTTTAGATCGCAAATATCATTCATCTTACCGCCCCCTTTGCCGCTAAGCCCCACCGCTTTGCACCCAAGCTCTTTGGCGGTCTCCAGGGCGTAAAGCACGTTAAGGCTGTTGCCGCTGGTAGAGATCCCCACGGCCACATCCCCCTCTTTGGCCAGCGCCGCCAACTGCCTGGCAAAAACCTGATCAAACCCGTAGTCGTTGCCGATCGCCGTAAGCGCCGACGTATCGGTCGTTAACGCAATACCCGGCAAAGGCACGCGCTCACTCTTAAAACGCCCCGTCAACTCCGCGGCGATATGTTGGGCGTCCGCCGCACTGCCGCCGTTTCCAAAGAGCAAAATTTTGTTGCCCCTTTGCAAAGCCTCCGTCACCAGTACCCCGGCGGTGTAGATAAAGTGCTGAAGCTGGTTGATTGTCTCCTCCACGACGGCCCGGTGGGCCTCCAGTTCTCTTTCAATC
>JAMOMS010000030.1 GCA_027067015.1 Campylobacterales bacterium
CAAAAATATATTTCAGAAAGGTTTACAGTGACAGATAATATGAATACCCAGACCCGCGTGCTGGTGGCTACGCTTCTTTCACTTTTGGTCTTTGTCGCCTATGACTATCTTTTTATGCCCAAAACCCTTCCGGTTGACCAAAACGTCACGGCCCCGGCGGTCAAAACGCAGGGTGCGCCGGCAAATTCTGCATTGCAAAATGGCGCCAAACCGGCTCCCCAGAAGGCCAAAAACGACGGGCTTGAGAAGGTGGTTGCGACGGTTGAGACCAGTAACGCCACCATTGAGTTTGACGCCCTGGGTCGCATTGCCCAGGTCTACCTGAAAGATCGGCAGTATCGTGACAAAGAGGGCGGGGAGTTGAAGCTTTTCAATAACCCCAAAATTCCCAAACCGTTGGAGATCCGTTTTAACGACACCAAACTCAACGCGCTGGCCTTTTCGACTCCCTACCGGGTCTCAGCCGAGCATCTGAGTGTCAAAGACAAACCCCAGACCCTTACCTTTACCCAGCAGTTGGGCGAGGTGACGGTGGAGAAGAAGGTGACCGTCTATCCCGATCACCACTACGACGTGGCGATCAAAGTAAGCGGAAACCAATCCTGGTTCATCTCTCCCGGTTACCGCCCCGACATCCGTATCGACAACTACACCGTTCACGGTACGATGGTTGAGGAGGCCGACGGCACGCTGACTATTATTCAAGACGGCGATGCCAAAGGGACCGAAGCCTTCCAAAAAGCGCGTATCGCCGTGGCGTTTGACCGCTACTACGCCACCGCTTTTTACGATTTTGACAACGGTATGAATGTAGTGGTGGACAAAGACGCCGATGAAAACCCCATCCTCTTTGTCAAAGGGGAAGCAAACGCGCGTACCTTCCACGGCTATATCGGCCCCAAAGAGTACAAGATTTTGCAGGCGATTAATCCCGAGTTGGTGAAAATTATTGAGTTTGGGTGGTTCACCTTTATCGCCGCGCCCATGTTTAAAGTGTTGTTGTGGTTGCACAGCTTCATTCCCAACTGGGGTTGGGCCATTGTGGCGTTGACGATTCTTATTCGCCTGATTCTCTATCCGCTTACCTACAAGGGTATGGTAAGCATGCACAAGCTCAAGCAGTTGCAACCCAAGATCAAAGAGATCCAGGCCAAGTACAAGGGCGATCCGCAAAAGATGAATATGCACATGATGGAGCTTTATAAAAAGCACAAGGCCAATCCCCTGGGCGGCTGTTTGCCGATGCTTTTGCAAATTCCCGTCTTTTTCGCCATTTATCGTGTGCTTCTTAACGCCATTGAGCTCAAAGGCGCGCCGTGGATTTTGTGGATTCATGATCTTTCGGTGATGGACCCCTATTATGTCCTTCCCCTTTTGATGGGTGCTTCCATGTGGTTGCAACAGCGGGTGACGCCCAGCAACTTTACCGATCCGATGCAGGAGAAGATCTTTAAGTGGTTGCCGGTGATCTTCACCTTCTTCTTTGTTACTTTCCCGGCGGGTCTGGTGCTTTATTGGTTGACCAACAACATCTTCTCGATTGCCCAGCAGATGATGATCAACCGGATGCTTGAGAAACAGCCCAAGGTGGCGTAGATGAGACGGTTTGAAGCGGAAACGCTGGAATCTGCCTATGCCGAGGCGGCGAAGGTTTTTGGCTGTTCGGTGACCGAATTGGAGGTAGAGGTTATTCAGCACCCGTCCAAGGGTTTTTTGGGTTTTGGTCGTAAGCCGGCCGTGATCGTGGCAACGTGCGTGAGGATGACGCCGGAGAAGGAAGAGACGCCTTCCGCTGAGCATGAGGAGAATGTGGTGCCAGTGCCAAAAGATGAGGCACGGTCGGATGCGGCTTTGGACGAAGATTCGGCGGAAGCGATTTCGCAAGAGCCGTTGAAAAGAGAGGAAGAGACTGAAGAGGAAAAGGCTAGGGCCGAGATTGAGGCGGTTGTCAAAGAGACGTTGGCCGAGAGTCAAGCCGGTCGTGCCTCATCTGAAAAAGAGCGGGAGATTTTTGACAACTTCTATCAAGAAAAGCCCGACATCCACGCCGTTGTGCCGGAGATTGCCGAAAAGATTAACGCCCTGTTTGCGCATGGCTGTTTTAAGATTGAACCCATTGAGGTGGCTGTCTATGACGAAGAGACGGTGCTGGTGGAGATCAACGGAGAGGACGCGGCTTTGCTTATAGGCAAAGAGGGCTACCGCTACAAGGCGCTCAGTCACCTGCTCTATAACTGGATTCACGGACAATACGGCTTCAGGCTTCGGCTGGAGATCGCCGAGTTTTTGAAAAACCAGGAGCAGATGATCGAAAACTACCTTCAACCGCTGATTGAGCGGATTGAGTTGGAGGGTAGGGGGCATACCAAAGTGCTTGACGGTATTTTGGTGCAGATTGCGCTGGTTAAACTGCGGACGCGCTTTCCCGACAAATACGTGGCGATCCGCTCCAACAAAGAGGGCGGCCGTTACGTCATTGTCAACGACTTCATGGAGCGCCGGTGAACGACACCATTGCCGCCGTCGCCACCGCTTCGGGGGTGGGGTCGGTGGCCATCGTAAGGGTCAGCGGTCCGTTGGCAAAGCCTATTGCCGAGAAGATCTGCCGATTTCATAACTTCAAACCTCGCTACGCCCATCTCAAAGAGCTTTATGACAACGAAGGCGGCCTCATTGATCAGGCCATTGTCATCTGGTTTCAGGCTCCCCGCAGTTTTACCACCGAGGAGGTGGTGGAGTTTCAGTGTCACGGCGGGATGATCGTGGCCGAGAGGATTTTGCAAACCGTGCTGGCGCACGGCGCGCGGCTGGCCGAGCCGGGTGAGTTTACGCGCCGCGCCTTTTTGGGCGGGCGGATGGATCTGAGTGAAGCGGAGGCGGTGGCCAAGTTGATTGAAGCCTCCAGCGAAGACGCTGTGAAGATTCTGGCCCGGCAGATGAGAGGGGAACTGCGCCGTTTTGTGGAAGAGACCCGTGACGCCCTGCTTAGGGCTGTTGCCCACGCCGAGGTGACGATCGATTACGCCGAAGAGGATCTGCCGGCGGATCTGCTTGAAAACCTTAAAGAGCAACTGGAGGAGTTGGCGGGGCAGATGAGACGCCTTGTGCTGGCCAGTGAACAGCGTCGGGGATTGATTGAAGGCTTTAGGGTGGCGATCGTGGGGCGTCCCAATGTGGGCAAAAGCTCTTTGCTCAACGCCCTACTGCATGATGATCGCGCCATTGTCAGCGAGATTGAGGGCACCACGCGCGATACCATCGAAGAGCGCCTGCGCGTGGGCACTCACCTGGTACGCATTGTCGATACGGCGGGTATTCGGGAGTCGGAGGATCGGATTGAGAAGATCGGTATTGCCCGCTCATTGCGGGCGGTGGAGCAAAGCGACGTGGTGATCGCCCTTTTTGACGGCTCACGCCCCTGGAGCGAAGAGGACGCGCGGATTTTGGAGATGCTGGCCGATTACAGGGAGCAAAAAGAGATCATTGTCGCGGTGACGAAAACGGATCTGCCCTCACGTCTTGATGTTGCGAAACTTGAGGGGTGGGACCCGATATCTTTGCGTCCAGAGGAGCGGGGTGAACAGATTCTTTCGGCGCTTCAAGGACGGCTGGATCGGATGGGCGGCACTGATGAGCTGATGCTGGTATCGTCCCGGCAGATCGATGCCGTCCGTCGGGCTGTCGAGGCGGTCGAAGCGGCTGTTGAGCCCCTTGAGACGGGAGAGCTGGAACTTTTCTCCTTTCATCTGAATGAGGCGATCGAGGCGATCGCCTCCATCTCCAGGCCAGTGGAGTTTAACGAAATAATGGATAAAATGTTCGGTGAATTTTGTTTAGGGAAGTGAATATGTGTGGAATTGTCGGATATATCGGGAAACGAAACATCAAGCGGTGGTTGATTGACGGTTTGCGGGAACTGGAGTACCGCGGATACGATTCAGCCGGAATCGCCGTTATGAAAGAGGGGGAGATTCACGCCTTTAAAGCGGTGGGCAAACTGGTCAACCTGGAAGAGAAGACCAAAGGGTTTGAGCCGGAG
>JAMOMS010000031.1 GCA_027067015.1 Campylobacterales bacterium
AATTGGGAATATTTACGAAAATCCAACCTTACGTTTACCAAATATCAACCTCTCATTTTCCTCCGTTTACGGGCACCATGTTAATCTTACATTATCAAAACCATAAGGAGGCATTATGAAAAAAGAGGCTCTGTTATCACTGGTGACCGCTGTGGCGATTATGGGTGTCAGCGCGATGGCCGAACCCGGCAACTTCAGCGTCAACGGTCAAAACGCGTGGAACCAGGCACCCGTTAAGCGTGTCAAAGAAAAAGAGAGTTTCGGCGATACGTTTTATACCTATAAAAAAGAGGCCACCCGCAAAGGGATAGAAAAAGCCCTCAAAAATCATACCAACCGGGTGGCCAAAGCCCCCAAAGAGGTGGTAGACGGTCTCAAGGCAACACTCCAAGCCCTCCAGGCCCTGGGTAAAGACGACATCAAAACGGCACAGACGGCTCTGCAAAAAGCGGACAAACTTTTTAATGAGGCGCTCAAAAAAGATCCGGCTTTGAAGATGGTGCCCATCGCCGAGGAGATCGCCGTCAAGGAGTTTGACGCCGACACCAACCAGATTCAGGCCGACATCACATTGGCCGACGGCCTTTTAAAACACCACAAAACCCAACTGGCAAGAGACATTCTGCTTCCCATGGAAGACGAGATCGACATCACCACCCGTTTTCTGCCGATGGATACCTATCCCATTGCCGTCAAGAAGGCCTTGGACCTGCTTAAAAAGGGCAAAAAAGAGGCGTGCGCCAGAGAGCTGATGCTGGGCTTTGGTACCGTCACGGCCGAGGAGGTGGTTATCCCCATTCCCCTGCTGACCGCCCAGGAACTGGTCAAAACTGCCGAAAAGATCGCCGCAAAAGACCCCAAAACCGCTATTTTGCACCTCAAAGAGGCCAAAAAAGAGCTTCATCGCGCCCTTTTGTTGGGCTATACCGACAAAAACGCCAAAGCCTACCAAAACCTGTATGATCAGATGACCAAACTCCAAAAACAGCTTCGCGCAAAAAGCGGTATGAAAGGGCTGTTCGGCAAACTGAAAAAAGATTTCAAATCCCTGCTTGAAAAGACCCAAAAACAGAGCAAACCCCTCGGACGCGCGGGCGGCCTGCACAACAATCTGGCCAAAGCCCACGCCAAAGCGGCCAAAGAGGAGACCGAAGACAAACTGCGTTTTGAGGAAGAGCAAAAAAGCGACGTTTTCTGATCCTCTTTTACAACCCCGGCATGGTATAATATCTCCAATTTCACCAAGGAGTCACCATGCCTTCCGTTCTCATTATCGGGGCGGGCGGTGTGGGCCGCGTGGTGGCCCACAAATGCGCCCAAAACCGCGATGTTTTCGAGCATATTACGCTTGCCAGCCGCACGCTCTCAAAGTGCGAGCAGATCCGCGACGAGATCAAAGAGCGCCAGGGTGTAACCATTGACATAGCGCAGGTAGACGCCGACAGCGTGCCTGAGCTGGTGGCGCTCATTGAAAAAGTCAAACCCCATACCGTCATCAATGTCGCCCTTCCTTACCAGGATCTAACCATCATGGACGCCTGTTTGCAAACGGGGGTGCACTACCTGGATACCGCCAACTACGAGCACCCCGACACGGCCAAATTCGAGTACAAGGAGCAGTGGGCCAAAGATGCCGATTTCAAGGCCAAAGGGCTGATGGCACTGCTGGGAAGCGGGTTCGATCCGGGTGTGACCAACGTCTTTTGCGCCTACGCGCTTAAGCACTATTTCGACGAGATCCACTATATCGACATTCTCGATTGCAACGCGGGTGATCACGGCTATGCGTTTGCCACCAACTTCAACCCCGAAATCAACATCCGCGAAGTCAATTCAAAAGGGCGCTACTGGGAAGATGGAGAGTGGAGAGAGACCGAGCCGATGGAAATTAAAATGGTCTGGAACTACCCCCAAATCGGCCCCAAAGACAGCTACCTGCTCTACCACGAAGAAGAAGAGTCGCTGGTTAAAAACATTCCGGGTCTAAAGCGCATCCGCTTCTGGATGACCTTTGGCGAGAGCTACCTGACCCATTTGAGGGTTTTGGACAACATCGGCCTTACGCGCATCGACCCCATTGAAGTGGACGGCTGTCAAGTTATTCCCCTGCACGTGGTCAAGGCCCTGCTCCCCGACCCCGCCACTCTTGGCCCCCGCACCAAGGGCAAAACCAACATCGGCGTGGTCTGCGAAGGCGTCAAAGACGGCCAACGCAAAAAGATCTACATCTACAACATCTGCGACCACCAGGAGGCTTTCAAAGAGGTTTGCGCCCAGTGTGTGAGCTACACCACCGGCGTGCCGGCGATGATCGGGGCCAAACTGATGCTGGAAGGTAAGTGGATGAAGCCAGGCACCGTGAACATGGAGCAGATGGATCCCGATCCCTTTATGGAAGAGCTCAACAAGCAGGGCCTGCCGTGGGATGTGATTGAGATGGATCCCGATGAAACCTACGAGGTCAAATGATGCCCCCCGCCATCGATTACCTGCCCCACTACTCTTATGAGGAGTACCGCAAGTGGGAAGGCGATTGGGAGCTCATTGACGGGATCCCCTACGCCATGGCCCCCTCACCGGGCATCGCCCACCAAACCCTCAATACCCGGCTTGGCGCACTGCTATTTGACGCCCTTGAAGGGTGCGAAAGATGTATCAATCTCGTTGAAATTGACTGGAAAATTGCCGACGATACCGTGGTGCGCCCCGATCAGGTGATTGTTTGCGATCAGCCCAAAGACCAAGCCTACCTGACCGTTCGGCCCGACGTGATTTTTGAGGTGCTCTCGCCCTCTACCAAACTGCATGATCGTAACCTCAAGCTAAAGCTTTATGAAGAGGCGGGGGTGCCCTGTTATGTACTGCTGGATCCTACCGCCAAACTGGCGGAGATCTACACCCTTCAAAACGGCCGCTACCGTTTGGATCGTGAGTTGAAAGAGGGGCACTATACCTTTGAGCCAAGCCATGAAGAGTGCGGCGTTACGCTCGATTTCGCGCGGCTTTTTCGCTTTTAGGACGCGGGTATGCTTGAACTCTCCCAAATCCCCACCCCCTGTTATGTCTGCGAAGAGGCAAAGCTCGAAGCGAATCTAAAGGTTTTGGATCGCGTTCAAAAAAGAAGCGGTGCCAAGATTTTGCTCGCACTCAAGGGCTTTGCCCTTTGGCCCACTTTCGATCTGGTGGGGCGCTACCTGCACGGGGTATGCGCCAGCGGCCTGAACGAAGCGAGGCTCGGCAGAGAGACAATGAACAAGGAGGTGCACACCTACGCCCCCGCTTTCAAAGAAGAAGAGATCGAAGAGATCGCCAGGCTCAGCGACCACCTGGTCTTCAACTCCCCCGCCCAGCTCCACCGCTTCAAGGCCAAAGCCAAATCAGCCAACCCCCGCCTCTCCATCGGCCTTCGCATCAACCCCGAGTGCGCCTCGGCACCCACCGATCTGTACAACCCCTGCGCCCCCTTCAGCCGTCTTGGCACCACGTTGGCCAACTTCGACCCCGCTATCGTGGAGGAACTCGACGGCCTGCACTTTCACGCCCTTTGTGAGCAAAATGTCGATGCGCTGGAAGCGGTGCTCGGGGCGTTTGAAGAGAAGTTTGGCCCCTATATTGCAAAAATGAAATGGATCAATTTCGGCGGCGGTCACCACATTACCCGTGAAGATTACGATGTGGAGGGGTTGATTACTCTCATCAAAGCCTTCAGGAAACGCTACAACGACATACCCGTCTACCTGGAGCCCGGTGAGGCGGTGGGCTGGCAGACCGGCCCGCTGGTGGCGTCGGTGCTGGACATTGTGCACAACGGCATGGATATCGCCATTTTGGATGTGAGTGCCGAAGCCCATATGCCCGACACCCTGGCCATGCCCTACCGCGCCGAGGTAAGAAATGCCGGCAAACCGGGCGAAAAGCCCTACACCTACCGCCTGGGCGGCCCCACCTGCCTGGCGGGCGATATTATGGGCGATTACAGCTTTGACGCGCCGCTGAAAGTGGGTGACAAGATCGTTTTTGAGGATCAAATC
>JAMOMS010000032.1 GCA_027067015.1 Campylobacterales bacterium
AACACCTTGGGCCCGTTCAATACCCGTATACTCTTTCATAAAGAGGAAATGAGCAAAAGCGATAATGTCATTGGTGATGGTGGGAATATGTGACTCTTTGGAGATTTGAACAATAATATTCAAAAGCCCACGGTTTAATTGACTGTAAGCTTTAATGAGCGTTGTGGAGGAAATGGTACGCTTGTCAATCTTTTGACGCAGTTTTTGCAGAGTGGAATATGAAAAAAGATAGGGGTGAATCGATTGGGCAAACGTGCCACAGGTATTGCTTTGCAGATGCTGACGTACCTCTTTGTAAATTTTGTCGGTAATGTCGCGCTGTTTGCGCATACGTGCTTCAAATAGACTGTTTTTACCGGCTAGATAACCGCTGGAAAGCCCCCGCTCTTTTTGCAAAGAGTGCATCAGGTCGGAGGTGAGGTTGTTGAAGTTGATTTTTGTTTGTAAAATTTCCAGACGTCTGATTTTGTCGTAATAAGAGAGGATGGTGACAGTGCCAAGAAAGAGCAAAATGAAGATAAGCCCAAAGATGGGTGCGATTAGACGGGTTTTTAGGGTAAATTTTTTCATCATGGCATTAACCGATTTTAATTGATAGAGTTTGCGGAAATTATAAAATAACAATCTAAGTAAAAGGTCGATAAAATCTGTAAATTCTGTATAAGGAGTCTCCGTGCAAACCAGGATTTTACTGGTAGAAGATGACGAAACCGCTTCGGAGTTGATCTACCATTTTTTAAAAGATTGCGGCTTTGACGTTCAGCCGGTTTTTACGGCCAGCGACGGTGTCTCCTACTTGCGAAACGAGCATTTTGATATTGTGCTTTTGGATATCAACCTGCCCGATTTTGACGGTTATGAGGTGTTAAAGAGTCTGCGCCGCCACACCGCCGTACCGGTGATTGTCACCAGTGCCTACGGCGATACCAAGTCAAAGCTGACCGCCTTTAAATTCGGGGCCAGCGACTATATGGTCAAACCGCTTGATATGGAAGAGCTGGAGGCCAGGATCTGGGTGCATCTGCAACGCCACTGTAAGATAGAGTCGACGCCGAAAAAGAGAGGTTTTCACAAAGAAGGGGAAACCGTACGCTTTCAGGAGAAGGAACTGGAGCTTACCGCCGTTGAGCGAACCGTTTTTTCGTTACTGCTGGAGCGAAAAAACCAGGTTGTAAGTCGTGAAGATCTTTTGGCGTATGCCAACTTGCAGTCAAACAGGGCGTTGGACAATCATATCAAGAATATCCGTAAAAAACTGGTTGAGCTTGGCGGAAGCGCCGATATGATAAAAACCGTTTACGGTGTCGGTTATTCGTTGAAAGAGGAGTAGCGTATGCCTGGTGGGCCAAGCAGGACTCGAACCTGCGACCAGCCGGTTATGAGCCGGCTGCTCTAACCAACTGAGCTATTGGCCCGTTAAAGCAGGGTGATTTTGGCGTCGTGATTATACAGGAAGTTAAATCGAAAAGCAATAAAATTTTCCAAAATACCAAATAGCACCATAAAATTGATAAAACTGCTTCCCCCGTGGCTGACCAGCGGCAAGGGTACGCCCACAACGGGAGCCAAACCGATGGTCATGAGAATGTTGACACTGGTATAGACAAAGAGTAAGAGGGCAATGCCGTAAGCCGTCACCTTGATAAAGTAATCTTTTTGGGTATGCAGTCCCAAGCTAAGAATATGCAAGATCAAAATCGCGTAAAGCGCGATGAGGCCGGCTGAGCCTATAAAACCGAAACGTTCCACAAAGTAGGCGAAAATAAAGTCGCTGGAGGCAATGGGCAGGAATTTTAGCTGGGTCTGGGTGGCCTCCTCCTTGGGTTTGCCGCTCATACCCCCGCTTCCGATGGCGATAATGGATTGCTGTACATGGTAGCTGGGTTTTTCGCTCAAAAAGTCGTGGATACGCTTTTTTTGGTAATCGTGCAGGTGGTTGTACATCAAAGGGGCGCTTAGGGCCAAAAAAGCTGTGATAACGGCCCAGATGCGCCAGTTGACACCGATGAGAAAGAGAATTCCGTAACCGATAATCAGCAAGACCAGCGCGGTGCCAAGATCGGGCTCTTTGGCAATGAGTATAAAAGGGAGCAGGATATAAAAGGAGAAGCGTAAAAAGGCTTTAAGGCCGTACCCTTCTCTTGGCGGCGGATTGTCATGGATAAGATAGCCCAACATCAGCAAAAAAGCGGGTTTAAAGAGCTCGGAGGGTTGGATAGTCAGCCCTATGACGGGAATCTCCAGCCAGCGTTGGGCCCCCAGTTTGGTCACGCCAAAAAGGTCTACGCTCACAAGCAGGGCGATGGTGCCCCAGTAAAAAAAGGGGATCAGCCAGCGGATCGTGCGCCAGGGGATGAGAAAGAAGATAACAAAAACGCCCATACCCAAAAAAATATAGAGCAACTCTTTGCGAAAGAGGGCGGGGCTGATTTCGTTGACCAGGGTGAGCGAGATAAAAATCAGCGGCAAAATCAGCAGGGGTAGGAAAAAGTCGAAGTGTGTTAAAATGCGCCGATCGACCAGCCGGGGGTGTTTCATGACGCTCCCATTCTGAAATTTTTGGGATTATAGCCGTAAAATGGAAAAAAAGAGTTTAACCTGTCTGCCCGACGCCAAAGCCGGGGTGAGGCTGGATAGGTTTATGCAATCACACCTGCCCGATGTGTCGCGCAATCAGCTTGAGAAGTTGATTAAAAAGGGGATGGTACGGGTAGACGACGCGGTGGTTACCAAGCCGGGATACCGTCTTAAAGCCGGGCAAGCCGTGGCGTATGAGAAGGCGCCTAAGCCGGAGTTTAAGGCGCTTGAACCCGACTTTGATGTAGCGGTAATTTATGAAGATGACGATTTGATGGTCATCAACAAGCCCTCCGGCGTGGTCGTACACGGCGCGCCCAGCGTCAAGGAACCGACCCTGGTGGATTGGCTGGTGAAAAGAGGCGTCAACCTCTCTACCGTCAGCGGCGAGGAGCGCCACGGCATTGTCCACCGGTTGGACAAAGAGACCAGCGGCGCCATGGTGATTGCCAAAAACAACCGTGCCCATATGAAGCTGGCGGAGCAGTTGAAAGAGCGGAGCATGGGGCGCTACTATGTGGCGGTTATTGACCTGCCGCTCAAAGAGAGCCTGGAGGTTGACGCGCCCATTGCCAGAAACCCGGCCAACCGGCTCAAAATGGGTGTCGTTTCGGGCGGTCGGCCCGCCAAAACCCGTTTTGAGAAGCTTCTGCTTGACCGTTCGGGTCGACGGGAGTTGATCGGCGCCAAGCTCTACAGTGGACGCACCCACCAGATCCGCGTCCATCTGGCGTCGTTACAGCGCCATATTCTGGGAGACTATTTATATGGCTTTAAGAGCAAAGAAGATAAAATCAAAAGAATTTTGCTACACGCGTATATCCTCTACCTGATCCATCCCGTTACCGGAGAGAGTCTGCTCTTTCTGGCTGACATACCCATGTCGATGGCCGGGTGGATAAACGGCGCGTTTGAGAAGGAGAAGCTGGATGAAGTTCTTGATCCGAGCGGTTTTTTACGGCGTTTTGGCGATGATCGCCACCGGTTGTTCCACCAAGGCGCCTTTGCCGGGCACGCAGGCGCCCCAGGTTAAAGAGGATCTTCCCGTCGTGGGATCCTTACGGGGGATCAGCGCCATGACATCCGTTGGGCTGGAGTGGCAGATGGTGCCCGATTTGCGGATCGAGGGGTATCGCATCTACCGCAAGGATCCCGACGCCAAAACCATGAAGCTTAAGCAGGTGGCTGAAGTGAAGGACCGCTACAGCTCCCACTTTGTCGATACCGGGCTTAAACCGGGCTCCGTGTATATCTACCAGATGGCCACGTATGACGAAAAGGGCAACATCTCCCGTCAATCCGCGCCCCTGAAGATTCAGACCATGCCGATGATCCATTCGGTCAGCTTTGTCCGCGCCATTACCGATCTGCCCAACCGTATCAAGATTATCTGGCGTCCCCACCAGGATTTTCGGGTTGTAGGTTATATTG
>JAMOMS010000033.1 GCA_027067015.1 Campylobacterales bacterium
AGGAGGTTGGGACCATCCGGTTCACTTCTGAGGGCGGGGTGCGCGTGGAGGATACGTTCGAGCGTCTTGCCGTCGAGTTTCCCGAAGAGGGGAGCGTGGTGACGAAAAAGATCGGAACGCTGAAGGTTCATAGCGGAGATGACCTGAGCCTGGTGTGCGGCCATGTGGACCGGCTGATTCTTCATGTCGGCGGGGACGCCAGCGTGGTAGTAGGCAACGCGGATGCCAAGATCCAAAAGGATATCAAAGGCGATCTTACCCTTGTCAAAGGGCGCTAGAGGTTTTGGCCTCCTACATCCCCTCCAAAAGTGTCAGCCACAGGGTTTCGACGTAGCGGTCGTCAAGATAGAGGGTTGAGCCGCTCTCAAATAGGGTGTTGACGGTCTCGACGGCCAACGCGCTACCGATCACGCACCCCGGATGCGCCGGCAGGTAGGCCCGGGCCAGGGTCAGCTCTTTTTCGAGGGGACGGCCGCAGACAAAGCAGTCGTGGGGCGGGTGGAGGCGTCCCTCATGGGCCAGTAGGGCCAGGTAGGCTTCCACGGCGCTTCGTTTGGGGTTTTGCAGATGCCATCGCCTGGCGGCGTTTTCGAGCATATCGTAATAGAACGCTCCCGGCTCCTCCACCCCTTTGAGATGCTCATACAACAAGGTAACAAACTGTTGCCATACCTGGAGCCTTTCGGGAGATTTAAGCCAGGGAAAGCCCAGGTGCAGGACGTGCCGAAGACGGGGCAGGAATCGGTGGTTGTCGGCGTGTTTTTCAAAGTCGATTTTATAGCCGGCGGTAATGACCGGGTGGCGCGCGCCGTAAAAACGATAGAGCGTCTCAACTTTGTTGGATGTCAGCAGTGTGACCACGCAATCTTCGCCGCGCGCCTTTCTGACATGAAGTATATAGCCTTGCACCTTTTACCGATCTCTTCTTATTGGGGGGTTCGCGTAGCCTCAAACCCCCTTTTCAGGTCGTTGTAACCGACTTTTTTGTAAAATCCCTTAATTTTGGCGTATTGTACCAAAGAAAATATCTACCATGTGGGACGGGACGACCGTCCGCGAAAGGGTTAGGATGATGGATCTGTTAAGAGGATTTAAAGACAACTGCGGTTTCGGGCTGGTCGCGCATATTGACAACAAGCCCAGTCATGCCCTGCTGGAAGACGCCATCGGGGCGTTGGAGCGCATGATGCACCGGGGCGCCATCGCGGCCGACGGCAAGAGCGGGGACGGTAGCGGTCTTTTGCTCTCCATGCCCCGTAAATTCATGCAAAAAGTGGCCAAAGCCGCCGGGCACGACCTGCCCGAGCAGTATGCCGTGGCCATGGTCTTCTCCACCGATGACAGTCAGCTTGAGACTTTTGCGGCGATGTGCGAGAAGAACGATTTGAAGGTGCTTTTTACCCGGGATGTTCCCGTCAATACCGACGCACTGGGCGAGCAGGCTTTGCAAACCCTGCCGCGCATTACCCAGATTTTTGTCGCACCCGCGTCGCTGATGGCTACCCGCAGGTTTGAGGCGCTCATCTACCTGACCCGAAGGGAGACCGAAAACGCCCTGAAAGAGGCGGAAGATTTCTACATTCCCAGCTTCTCCTGCCGTGTCATCAGCTACAAAGGGCTGGTGATGCCCACCCATATCAAGCAGTTTTATCCCGATCTGAACGATCCGGAGTTTGAGATCTCTTTTGCCCTCTTTCACCAGCGCTTCTCCACCAACACACTGCCCCAGTGGCGGCTGGCGCAACCTTTTAGGATGATCGCCCACAACGGGGAGATCAACTCCGTCGAGGCCAACCGCTTCAACGTGGAGGCCAAATGCGAGGCGGTCAAGTCGGAGGTTTTCAGCGACGAAGAGCTCAAACGCCTCTTCCCGCTTTTGCAGGAAGGCTCCAGCGACAGCGCGAGCCTGGATAACTTCTTTGAGTTTTTGCGTATTAACGGCATGGATATCTTCAAGGCCGTGCGCGCCGTCATTCCCGCGCCGTGGCAGAACGCCCCCCACATGGACGCCAACCTGCGGGCCTTTTACGAATACATGAGTACCTGCTTCGAGGCGTGGGACGGCCCGGCGGCGGTGAGCTTTACCGACGGCCGTTATATCGGCTGTGTGCTGGACCGCAACGGCCTGCGCCCCTCCAAATATATCGTCACCAAAGACCGCCGGCTCATCATCTCCAGCGAGTACGGCGTGGTGGACGTGGAAGACGACGAGATCGTGGAGCGGGGACGGTTGCAGTCGGGCGAGATGATCGGGCTGGATCTGAAATACGGCACCATTTTGAAAAACAGCGAGATTGACGAGTATCTCAAATCTTCCCAGCCCTATGCCGAGTGGCTCAATGAGCGGATGGTCTATCTGCAGGAGTATGTGGAAAAACCCTTTGACAACCTGGAGCGCTACAACCTGACGCAGATGGTGGAGAAACAGCGTTACTTCAATATCACCCAGGAGGTGATCGACCAGATTGTGGAGCCGATGATCAAAGACGGCAAAGAGCCCACCGGCTCCATGGGTGACGACACCCCCCTGGCCGCTTTTTCCAAGGTTCAGCGCAATTTCACCGACTTTTTCAAGCAGAAATTCGCCCAGGTGACCAACCCGCCCATCGACCCGATCCGCGAGAAAGTGGTGATGAGTATCAACACCGGGTTTGGCGAGATTCACAACATTCTGGACGAAGATCCCGACCACGCCCAGCGGCTCAAGACCACCTCGCCGATTCTCACTTTCGAGAAGCTGGAGGTGCTCAAGAGCTTCGGGGATGAGAAGCATCCCCGCTATCAGGCCTGCTACAAAAACCGCACCTACGCCACCACCTTTGAGGAGAACCTCAAAGGAAGCCTGGAAGATCTGGTCTATGACATCGTCGAAGATGTCAAAAACGACGGTGTGCGGATCGTGGTGCTGGATGACCGGACGCTGAATGAGAAGGTCAAAACCATTCCCATGGCTATGGCCGTGGGACGCCTCAACTACGCCCTGCTGGACGCGGGGGTGCGCCATCTGGTGAGTATCGTGGCCGTCACCGGCGAGGTGATCGACTCCCACTCCACGGCGTGTCTGCTGGCCTACGGCGCGTCGGCGGTTTATCCCTATATGCTCTATGCCACCGTTTACAAACTGCTGGCCAAGAAGAACCTCTCCGATTACGAGATGCGCAACGAGTTTAAAAAAGTGCACGCGGCCCTGGGCGCGGGGATTTTGAAGATCATGTCCAAAATGGGTATCTCCACGGTGGCCAGCTACCGCAACTCGGCCCTCTTTGACGTCCTGGGGCTCTCTACCGAGATTGTCGAGGACTGCTTCCGCAACTCCCACGCCCTGATTCCGGGTCTGGGATACGCCGACATTGAGGCAAGGATCGAAAAGTACCACAAAGAGGCTTTTGAGCAGGATCATACCCGCCATCTCTTCCCCCTCAACGTCGGCGGCTTTTACAAGTATGTCGACGGGCAGGAGTACCACGATTTTGCCCCCTTGACCATTCGTCAGCTTCGTGACGCGGCGGCCAGCGGGCAGTGGAAAGATTACGCGGTACTTAAAAACATCATCGAAAACCGCGACAAGAAGATGATTCGCGATTTCTTCGCGCTCAAAAGCGACCGTGAGCCGATTTCGGTGGATGAGGTGGAGCCCAAAGAGGCGATCTTCAAGCGTTTCGCTTCCGCGGCGATGAGTCTTGGCTCCATCTCACCCGAGGCGCACGAGGCGATCGCCGAGGCGATGAACCGCATCGGCGGCCAGTCCAACAGCGGCGAGGGCGGTGAGGACGCCAGTCGTTTTGGCACCATGAAAAACTCCAAGATCAAGCAGGTTGCTTCGGGACGCTTCGGCGTCACGCCCGCCTATCTGCGAAGCGCCGAGGAGATCCAGATCAAGATCGCCCAGGGGGCCAAACCGGGCGAGGGCGGCCAGCTACCGGGTCATAAGGTAACGGCGCTGATCGCGCGTCTGCGCCACACCATGCCCGGCGTTACCCTCATCTCACCCCCGCCGCACCATGAC
>JAMOMS010000034.1 GCA_027067015.1 Campylobacterales bacterium
AAAAAAGTGGCATTTGATAACCGCCTCAAGCCCGGTGAGAAACGAAAAATTCGTTTTAACGCCCCGCGGGAGGCCAGAGAGGTGGATGTTATTTTGCAATACTATCTTGTGGCGCCGGAGTGGGCCAAGAAGTTGCGTATTAAAGATAACACCTTTAAGCGTCCCTATAAAATTGCGTCATTGCATATAGATTTATGAGTATAGATAAAAAAGAGGCTCAAAAACTGCATCATTTGCCTGTAGCCGAGCAGTTCAAGCGGATCGAAGGGGTTGCCAAGCGGCTGGGCGTGGCGGATCCCCAAAACCGCCCGGTTTTGCAACTTCGGCGGGGCGAGAAGGAGAATGAGCGGGTTTTGGAGCTCAAACGGGGCTCCTGGGATGACGCCGAGCCCTGGTTTGTCATAGACGAAGAGGGGCGCTTGATGGTGATGACCAGCGCCGAGTCGATGCAGGGGATGGTACACGCCGTACGCCATATGGGCGAAGAGGTCTTTAAGAGCCGTCTTGAAAAGGCGATTGCCCGGGAACTGCCTGTCGATTTTCATGATGTCTGGGCCGTGGCCATGGATAGACTGCGCCATAGGATTCAGGAGGGCGCAACCACCGCCGCGGTGGATCTTGGGGAGCTGGTGCGGCAGATTAAAAGAGACCATCCCAATCTCTTCTACTCTCTCAAGGATCTGGAGATTGAGGAAGAGGATTTCAAAGAGGCGGGGCTGTAAGTAGCTGTCGGGGTTTATCGGTTATTTATCGAAATTATGGGAAAATATCCCACTTTACTCCGGGAGCTCCCTTAGCCATGGCACAGATCGATTTTAAACAGTTTATCAAATACTCCAAACCCGGCCCCCGCTACACCAGTTATCCGACGGCCGTGGAGTTTTCCGAATCCTTTACCTACGACGCGTACATCAAGCGCCTGCAAACGCGCGATAGCAAAAAACCGCTCTCCATTTACGTACACCTGCCCTTTTGCCGGAGCGCTTGTTACTTTTGCGGCTGTAACGTGGTCTTTACCTCCAAAGAAGAAAAGCTGAGCCGCTATGTCGAGTATCTTAAAAAAGAGGTAGAAATATTAAAAAGCGTCATGGATACCTCCTCCAAAGTGGTGCAGTTTCACTTCGGCGGCGGTACACCCACCTTTTACAGCGCCCATGAGCTTGATACGATCATGGGCTTTATCAAAGCGGCCTTCCCCAACTTCGCCAAAGGTGAGGAGGCGGAGATCAGCTGTGAGATCGATCCGCGTTTTTTCAACGAAGCGCAGATGAAGGTGCTCAAAAAGCACGGCTTTAACCGCATCAGCTTCGGGGTACAGGATTTTGACCCAAAAGTGCAGGAGGCGGTGCACCGTATTCAGCCCTACGATATTACCAAGGCGGCGGTGGATCTGGCCAGAAAGTACGGCATCAAAAGCATCAATATCGACCTGATCTACGGCCTGCCCTACCAGACGCTGGAGAGTTTCAAAAAGACGCTAGAACTGGCCCACAGCCTCGATCCCGACCGGTTGGCCGTGTTTAACTACGCCCATGTGCCGTGGCTCAAGAAAACGATGCGAAAGCTGGATGAGACCACCATTCCCAGTCCCGACGTGAAGTTGGCTATTTTGCAGTATACCATCGACTACTTTACCGCCAACGGCTATCAGATGATCGGGATGGATCACTTCGCCAAGCCCGACGACGAGCTCTTCAAAGCCATTGACAAAGGGGAACTGCACCGCAACTTTCAGGGCTACACCACCAAAGGGGGCGTGGACCTGCTGGGGCTGGGGCTCACCAGCATCGGTGAAGGGGAGGATTACTACGCCCAGAATTTCAAGGAGATGGCACCTTATGAAACAGCGATCGACGCGGGCAGGCTTCCCTTTTGGCGCGGCGTGGAGCTAAGCGAGGACGATCGCGTTCGCAAAGCGGTGATTATGGAGCTCATGAGCAACTTCAAGCTCGACATCAGGCGGATCGAAAAGCAGTTTGGCATCGATTTTGACGACTACTTCGCCGACGCATTGGAACAACTTGCGCCGATGGTCGATGAGGGGCTGGTGAAGATTACCGACCGAAAGATCGAAGTCTCCCAAACCGGTACCCTGCTCATTCGCAACATCGCCATGCCTTTTGACGCCTATATGCAAAAGCACGCCCAAAGCCAAAAGACCTTTAGCAAAACGGTGTAAGGATACGCCATGTTCAACTACACTTCCGTCAGCGACGCCTGCATCAAGTGCGGCAAGTGTGTGCCGGTGTGCACCATTCACCAGGTTCACCCCGACGAGACCACCAGCCCCCGGGGCTTTATCGATCTGCTGGGGGCCCATGAGCGGGGGGAGCTGAAAATTGATAAAACGGCCAAGGATATTTTTGAGAGCTGTTTTCTTTGCACCGCCTGTACGGAGGTCTGCCCCAACAGCCTGCCTACCGATATGGTGATTGAAGAGGTCAGAAAGGAGATTGCCGACAAATACGGCATCGCCTGGTATAAGCGGCTCTTTTTCTTTTTGCTAAGACATCGCAAGATCATGGATATTGTCAGCAAACTGGGGTATGTCTTTCGCACCTGCGCGCTAAGCGACAACGAAACATACGGCGGCATGACCCCAAAGTTTCGATTGCCCATTGTCAAAAAAGATCGCCTTCTGCCCAGCATGGCTTCGACTTCCATTCTGAACAGTTATGACGAAGAGCTCGATCACGGCGGCAAAGGGCGGGTGGCCATCTTTATCGGTTGTCTGGCCAACTACAACTACACCGGCATCGGTCATTCGTTGGTGAAGATTTTAAAGGCGTTGGAGATTGACGTCTTTTTTGCCAAAGAGCAAAAGTGTTGCGCCGCACCCGCTTACTTTACCGGCGATTTTGCCACCGTGGAGGCGCTAAGCAAACAGAATATCGCGTATTTTGAGAGCTTTATTGACGAGGTGGACGCCATCATCGTGCCCGAGGCGACCTGCTCGGCCATGATCAAGCACGATTGGGAAGTTTTTTTCAGAAATCGCGGGATGCACGATTGGGCCGAGCGGGCCAAGCGGCTCAATAAAAAGATCTTCATGGCCACCGAGTGGCTGGCCAACCATACCGAACTGCCCAAGCTTTTGGAACAAAAGGGTGCCGCCAAGGATCTGCTGGTTACCTACCACGACCCCTGCCACGCCAGAAAAGTGCAGGGCATCTGGCAGGAACCCCGGGCCCTTTTGCAAACAAACTACCGCTTCGTCGAGATGCGCGATCCCAACCGCTGTTGCGGCTTTGGGGGCGTGACGATGCAGACCGAAAAGTTCCACCTGGCTGAAGCGGCGGGCAAGCCCAAGGCGGCGATGATTGACGAAAGCGGCGCGGACGTGGTGGCGGCTGAGTGTAGCGCGTGTCGGATGCAGTTAAGCCACGCGCTTTACAAAAACCAAAGCAAAGCGGTCTTTAAAAATCCCATCGAGTTGATCGCCGAGGCGCTGGAGAATAGCGATGCGTAAAGTGTGGACGGCTTTGTTGGCGGC
Organism: Campylobacterales bacterium; assembly: GCA_027067015.1. Classification (GTDB taxonomy): domain Bacteria; phylum Campylobacterota; class Campylobacteria; order Campylobacterales; family Hydrogenimonadaceae; genus Hydrogenimonas. Next base: position 3,494 of record JAMOMS010000034.1, read on the forward strand.
GGTATGGCTACTGCAAGGGTGCGCGGGCAGTGGGGCGTCGCAGGAAGCTGTGGATTGCGAAACAAAGCTCTCCGCAAAGAGCTGGCGGCTGGTGATGTTTGATAATGATCCCGTCACCCTGACCCCGCCCGTGACTTTGCGAATAGCCAAGGGCAAAGTGAGCGGTTTTGACGGGTGCAACCGCTTTTTTGGCAAGGCTTCCGTGACGCCCACCGCCGTGACATTCGGCAAGTTGGGATCGACCCGGCGCTTTTGCCGGGGTAAGGCGGGAGCAATGGAAAAAAAGGTGCTTGGGATGTTGCGGGACAAGAAGTGGTGGCAGTTTGACGCGCGGGGTCGGCTGGTGATTTTTGACGACGTGCACCGGCTTATTTTCACGGCGGAGTAGCCTTTGGATTTTTGGCGACACATTTATGAGCACTTCAACCCCATAGCCTTCAGCCTGGGGCCGTTTAAGGTGCATTGGTACGGCATCATGTACGTGTTGGCGCTTTTAACGGCGCTCTATGCGGCCAAATGGTATGTCAAAAAAGACCGCTACCCCGTCGATGAGCCGACGCTGGAGAGCTTCTTTTTGTATGTGGAGATCGGCGTGATCGTGGGGGCACGGATGGGGTATATTCTCTTTTACGATCCCCATACCGTCTACTATCTCACCCACCCCTGGGAGATCTTCAACCCCTTTCACGGCGGCACCTTCACCGGTATTAGCGGCATGAGCTATCACGGGGCGGTGATCGGCTTTTTGATAGGCACCTGGCTTTTTGTGCGAAAGAGCAAAACCAGTTTTTGGATGTGGATGGACCTGGTGGCGCTGAGCGTGCCGGCGGGGTATGTCTTTGGGCGAATCGGCAACTTTTTGAATCAGGAACTCATCGGCCGGGCCACCGATGTACCCTGGGGGATCTGGGTGGGGCACACTCTGCGTCACCCCTCACAGCTTTACGAGGCACTGCTGGAGGGGGTGGCGATCGCGCTTTTTCTTTTTTGGTACAGAAAGCGCCAGAGATTTGAGGGGGAGTTGATCGCGCTCTATGCCATACTCTACGGAACGGCCCGCTTTATCGTGGAGTTTTGGCGCGCGCCCGATATTCAGTTGGGATTTGTCTGTTGCGGGTGGATGAGCATGGGCCAGCTTCTCTCACTGCCCATGATCGCTGTCGGCGTTTTGGCCTATGTATGGCTCAAACGCCGGGGAAGGGCGGTTACTTACCGCTCTTGATGGCGAAATCGATCACCTTTTTGAGCTGACTCTCGTCGGCGTAGCCGGGGAAGCTGTAGACGTAGTTGCCCTTGGCGTCAAAGACGAGCGTAAAAGGCAGACCGCCCTGCCAGCGGGTGCGTTGGGAGATGTAGTAGACAAAGGCGTCGTTGTCTTTGTACTCATAAATGGGGTAGTTGAAATGGAAGCGGGCATCAAGCCGGTTTCGCTCACCCGGTGTCATGGCCTGCTGGGCATGGACGGCGATAATCTGGATTTTTCCCGCGTACTCTTTTTGCAGTTTTACCAGGTTGGGTATCTCTTTCATACACCATTTGCAATGTTTGCCGAAGAAGTTGAGCACGATCACCTTGCCCGGGTACTCTTGAACCAGCAGGCCGTTGTCGGTGTGGCGTATATGCAGGGTTTGCTGGCCGGGGGCTTTGAGCTCAAAGATAAGCTCTTTTTCGGCTGATTGGGCCATAAGACCGGTTGCGGCGATGAGGGTGAGAAGAAAAGCCAAGACTTTTTTCATAAAGATCCTTTCGTTAAGGGTTGGTTTTGAGCCTGAAACTCTTCATAGAGTTTGAGGATGGCCAAAAAGGCCGTGGTAATGGCCGGGCCGATAATCATACCCCAAAATCCGTAAGTGGTCAAACCGGCGATAATGGAGAAGAAGACCAGCACCTCGCTGACGGCGTTGGTCTCTTTAAGAAGCCGTATGTCGATCTCACGGATAATGACGGGTTTGATAAAGGTATCGGCGATGACGGAGATGACAATAAGGGAGTAGAGGGTTACCACGAGGGCGGGTTGGGCGCCCTGGGTTACCCACAGATACAGGGCTGTCGGCACCCACATCAGCGCCCCGCCCACCACCGGCACCAATGAAGCGAAACCGTAAAGAATGCCCAGCAAAATGGCGTCCAGCCCGTAGAAACTGACGATCAGGGCAAAGAGCGCCCCCTCGAAAATGGCGGTGGCCAGAATAGAGAAGAAGACCACCCCCATGGAGTTGTGCAATTCATTGAAAAGCAGTTGGGTCTGGGCGGTATTGAGCGGCAGGATGCGCTTGATGGCGTGGCCTACTTTTTCACCGTAAAGATAGGAGAAGAAGTAGAAGACCAAAATAAGAAGCATATCTTTAAAAAAGACGGCGCTGTGGGCGGCGAGGGTACCAAAAAAGGTGAGGGTGTTTTTGACGGTTCGGGCAATATTCTCTTCGCTGATCACACGCTCTACGGCGTCGTGCACGGAGCCGGTCTCTATACCAAAACGCGCCAGCCAGTCGGCCGGCAGGGGGATTTGCCTGAGATAGTCGGCGGTTTTGGTGATGAGCGCGTGCAGGGTGTCGGGATCAAGGTGGGTGAGCATACGGGCGATGGCGTTGATCATGTAAACCAGCGGGGCGAAAAACATGGCCGCCAGCAGGAGGGTCATGACGGCGCTGACCTGCCACCGTTTGGAAAAGTAGCGCCAAAGGGGCTTGGCGACGCCAAGGGTGGCCAGCATCAGCAGTACGGCGATGGCGATATCCTGCATAAAGGGGCGGTAGACCTGAAACATGAACCACCCCGATACCGCCAGCAGAAGGACAATAAAGTGTTGCGCTTTCACAGCAGGGCTCCTTGCGCCCGGGGTGAGAGCTTGAAATGCTCATAGGTTTTGGGCGTGGCTACCCGCCCCCTGGCGGTACGCTCCAAATAGCCGTTGGCCAGGAGATAGGGCTCTATGACATCTTCCACGGTCCCCTCGTCCTCGCTTAGCGCCGCGGCGATGGTCGAGAGCCCGATGGGCTTGCCCCTGGCTTCCACCAGCAGGCTCAAAAAGCGCAGATCCAGCTCATCGAATCCCTCTTCGTTGACCCCCAGCTCATCCAGGGCGTAGCGGGTGCGGGGCAGGGTGATGACGGCTTCATCCTCCACCTCCGCGAAATCCCGCACCCGCCGAAGCAGTCTCAAGGCGATCCGCGGCGTGCCGCGACTGCGGCGGGCAATCTCCAGCGCCGCTTTTTCTTCGCAGGGTTTTTCAAGTTTTTGGGCGGCTTGTTGCACAATGCGACCCAGCTCTTGGGGTGCGTAAAACTGCATCCGAAAGTGCATCCCAAAGCGCTCCCTTAAAGGATTGGAGATCATGCCGGCCCTGGTGGTGGCGCCGATAAGGGTGAAGCGGGGCAGGTCGAGCTTGATGGTCTGGGCCGCCGGACCGCTACCGATGATGATATCGAGGCGGTAATCCTCCATGGCCGGATACAAAATCTCCTCAATCGCGGGGCTAAGACGGTGAATCTCGTCGATAAAGAGAATGTCGCCCTCTTCCAGGTTGGTCAGAATCGCCGCCAAATCGCCGCTCTTTTCAATCATCGGCGCGGCGGTAACCTTGATTTGGCTTCCCATTTCGCCGGCGATCAGATAGGCCAGGGTGGTCTTCCCCAGCCCCGGCGGGCCGAAAAAGAGGATATGATCGAGCGCCTCCCCCCGTTTTTTGCTCGCCTCTATAAAGACCCGCAGATTCTTTTTGATCTTCTCCTGCCCGATATACTCGTCCCATTGAGACGGGCGCAGGGAGGCTTCGTAGGCGTTTTCGTAGTCGAATTTCTCGATCTCCACCATGCGTTGCATCAGCGAACTCCTTTCGCTGATGCAACAGTGAATAGTGAACAGTGAATAGTGAATAGTGAAGGATGCCGGCTCTGCCGGCTTTTATTTGTAACAGAGAGCGAAGCGACCTTCCTAAACTTTACACTTTTCACTTTACACTTTTCACTCATCGGTAGCAGTGCTCCTCATCGGGGAAGGCGCCTTCACGTACCTCTTTGGCGTATTGGGCCATGGCCTCTTTGACCAGTTTGGCGCCCTCCAGGTAGCGTTTGACGAATTTGGGTTTGAAGGCTTCAAAAAAGCCCAGCATATCCGACCACACCAGCACCTGGCCGTCGGTATCGGCGCCGGCGCCGATACCGATGACGGGAATGTCGCACTCTTGGGTGACGGCGGCGGCAAGCTGTGGGGTGACCCCTTCGATTACCAGGGCGAAAGCCCCCGCCTTCTCTACGGCGGCGGCGTCTTCAAGGACCCTTTCAAAACTTTTGGTGTCTCTGCCCTGTACTTTATACCCGCCCTCACTGCGGACCGACTGGGGTTTGAGCCCCACGTGGCCCATGACGGGGATGGCGTTGGCCGTAAGATGGGCGATCAGCTCCGCCCGCTCTTTGCCGCCTTCAATTTTCACCGCGTCAGCGCGGGTTTGTTGAAAGACTTTGACGCAGTTGGCCAGCGCCTCGTGCGGGGTGTTTATACTGCCAAAGGGCATATCGCAGATGACAAAACTCTCCGGCGCGCCGGTACAGACGGCTTTGGTGTGGTAGATCATCTGCTCCATGGTGGCCGAGAGGGTGTCGGGCTCTCCCAGAAAGCTCATGTTGAGGCTATCTCCAACCAGTATCATATCGGCGTCAGGGGATAGCAATGACGCGAAGAGGGCGTCATAAGCGGTTACCATAACCAGTTTTCTCTTTCCTTTGGCGGCCTGAATGGAGGTAATCGTCTCTTTTTTGGCCATTGTTGCCCCTTTTCATACAGATGGGGGATTTTATCGAAAATAGGGTAAAAGTGGTATAATGTCGCTTATAACGGAGGCGTATATGGGCATTCGCAAGGCCTTGGAACAAGAGTACGATTATGAGATCGTCGACGAGTTTCTGGACCATTTTGAGATTATGACCGATGTCATGGAACCGGCGATTATCGCCATGGAGAAGCTGGAATCACGGGAAGAGAAGATTCACGAGCTTTTCAGGATTTTTCATAATATCAAATCGGCCACCTCTTTTTTGAAACTGGAGAAAATTGCGCTCTTGGCCCAGTTGGCCGAAGAGGTGATGGAGGAGTTGCGGGCACGTCCCGATACCGTAAACGAAGCGGTCATTGACTGGTTGTTGGTCGTGAGTGACCAGATGCGCCTGTGGTACGGCCAGATCGCCTCGGACGAGGAGGCGTTGAGCCATACCGATCCCAAAATATTACATATGCCGGAGTAACGTGTTGAAACACCTTGTCGCCTATATCACCACGGGGTTTCCCGACAAAGCCTTTACCGTCGATCTCGCCCTGGCCCTTAAAGAGGCGGGCGTGGACAGCCTGGAGCTGGGTGTCCCCTTTTCCGATCCCGTCGCCGACGGGCCCGTTATCGAGGCGGCCAACCTGCGGGCCCTGCGGGGCGGCTTTCGTATGCGTGACCTGTTGGAGGTGACCGAAGCGATCACGCCCCATATCGATACCCTCTGGATGGGCTATTTTAACCCCTTTTACCATCGCGGTATGCGAAAGGTTCTGGCCGAGGCGGCAGAGCGGCATGTCAGCGGGATGATCATTCCCGACCTGCCCCATGAGGAGGGGGAAGCCTACAAGTCGCTTTTTGACGAGAACGGGGTGGCGTTGATCGAGTTTGTCGCCCCCACCGACTCCAAAGAGCGGATCGGCAAAATCGTGACCGGCGCGAAGAAGTTCATCTACATGGTCGCCTACGCCGGTATTACGGGGGCGGATAAAAGCGAATCCCTTGAGCCTGTTATTGAAGCGGTCAGAGAACACACCGACACGCCCCTTTATATCGGTTTTGGGGTGAATGAGAAGACGGCCAAAGAGAAGGCCAAAGGGGTAGACGGGGTGATCGTGGGGAGCGCTTTTGTCGATATTTTGCTTAAAGAAAACTTGACAAACACCCAAAAGATTGCTAATATAGCTACCCTTGCCCGTTCTATCAAAGAGGCGATCAACGGGTAGGTTTTTAGATGGGCTTGACTTGGCTTCGACGGGAGCAGGCGAGCCCCGGTTGCATGTCGGGTTGGGCATCCCGTTACCACTGCCCAAACGCAATAGACGCAAACAATACCGATTACCGCCCCGCTTACGCTTACGCCGCGTAAGTTAACCTCTAATTTTGGGGCTGCTCCCTCCGCCGACGCCATATAGGCGGACTTTGGGAGTATCACACGCTTATGGCTATATCGGCGGCCTGCCTCGTCCGTCGATGAACCCTTGAGGCTCGGTTCCGCGACGCTTTGGGTGTTGCGCGAAGCGGAACGACATGAAGCGACACCGTCTAAGCATGTAGACGCCGGGGCGAGCTTGTTTCCGGACAGGGGTTCGATTCCCCTCAAGTCCACCAATACAATCTCCTGTTATACGTCTACCCAACCTCTCTTTATAACTTCTTGACACCTTTTGCGAAGGATCGCGGTATGAGAAAAGGCCAAAGCGCAATCTGGTTACTCTGTTTTGGGATGTTGATACACGCGTGGGCCGACGAGGGGCCCAAGAGGACTCTGCTGGCCAACAGGACATTGGTTTATAACGTAGTTCCCAAGGAGACAGACACGTTAAAAGCGTGGTTGCGCGGAGGGGTTTTTTACGGGCGAGTGCGGCTTAATACTTTCAAGTTTGACTGGAAAGAGCAGAGCGCGCTGACCCGGGACAACTGGGCGGTGGGGCTTGGGGCGAGCCTGACTTACAAATCGGCCTATTGGCACGGGGTGGGTTTTACGCTGGACGGTTACACCAGCCAAAACCCCTGGCATATGGACAAAGAGGATATCAAGTTTCTTAAAGCGGGGAAAGATACGCTTAGTCGCTATGATGTCTATAACGACGGCGACTATCATATGAATGTTTTGGCCCAGGCCTATTTGGAGCTTAAAGCCCTGCATAGCAGTATCAAGCTGGGGCGTCAGAAGTTTGAGAGCTTCCTGACCAAAAGCAACGACACCAAGATGATCCCCAACACGTTCGAGGGGGTGACGCTTGTTAGCCGCTACTTTCACGATACGACGCTCAAGCTGGCGTGGCTGAACAAACAGAAACTCAGAGACCACACCCGTTTTCACGATCCGCTGACCTTCAAAAGCAGTGACGTCTATTCTGACGATCCGCTCAAAAAAGCCACCGCTTCCTGGGCCAACAACGACGATGCCGGCGTGCATCGGGGGTTGCGTTACGACTATCTTGAAAAGGCGGGGGAGGATACCGAGCACGACCTGATCGTGGCGCAGGTGTGGAACCGGTCGCTCCCCAATCTCAAGGTGATGCTCAACTACACCGCCGTGCCCGAGATGTTTTATGACATCACCGCGGAGGCACACTATATCCTCAGAATGGGATCGTTCAAAATTATCCCCGGCATTCGTTATATGGCGCAGTTTGACGACGGGGGCGGAAAGGTGGGGGGCGCCTCTTTGACGGGTCTGCTCAGCCCCTATGCCGATACCGGCAATCAGCTCAGCGGTTATCGCGATCCCCGTTCACTGGACGGTTGGCTGACGGCCCTTCGGATCGATCTGCGATCCGACGCCCCCTGGAAAGCGCGCCTGGGTTATTCGCACATCGGCGACGAGGCCGACATTATAGCCCCCTGGCGCGGGTTTCCCACCCGCGGTTTCACCCGGGCCATGGGGCAGTACAACTGGACGGCCAATACCGATACCTGGATGATTCGCGGCGATTACGACTTTGGCAGGGCGGGGCTTGTCAAGGGGCTTAAGGCGATGTTCCGCCTGGCGTGGGAAGATTATGACCAGGGAAAATATGTCGTGATCGACGGCGTTAAACGGGCGTTGCAGTTGAGCGACCGGTGGGCTTTGCAGTTGGATGCCATCTACAAGGTGCCTGCCGTGAGCGGTTTGGAGGCAAGGGTGCGCATGGCTTTTGTGGATGCCGACGACAACTTCGACGGGTATGATCCTTCCTACAGCGAGTACCGCTTTGAGATGAACTATCTTTTTTAAACGCCATCCCGACTCTCAAACCCGGTATGGCCCGTAATGGGGTATGCGGATTTTGTTCAAAAGTAGTTTTAAAGCGGCAGGTAGACTTTGGCCAGCAGTTCTTCGTACTCGGCTTTCGGGTCACTGTCGATCGTGATGCCGCCGCCGCTTTTGTAGAGCAGGCCTTCGGGGGTCTGCTCGATAAAGCGGATCATCACCGCGCTTTGCAGGCTTTGGCCGTCAAAAAGGCCGAATACCCCCGTAAAAAATCCCCGATCATACCCCTCTACCAATTCGATGATTTGGCAGGTGCGCCGTTTGGGCGTGCCGGTAACGGAGCCCGCGGGCAGAAGGGTTTGAAGAATCTCTCCCAGGTTTTGGCGCCAGTTGCTTGGCAGGCGGGCTTCGATATGGGAGCTGACCTGCAAAAGGGTGCGATCGTGCGTGCTTAATCGTTCCACATAACGAAAGCGCCTCACCCGCACCTCTTTGGCCACCATCCCAAGATCGTTGCGAAGCAGATCCACCACCATCACGTGTTCGGCCATCTCCTTTTCGTTGGCCAAAATTTTGGCTTCGGCATCGGGAACGGCGGCGTCGATGGTCCCTTTCATGGGAAAGGTGGCGATACGGCCGTCGGCGTCGATACGCACGAAGGGTTCGGGGCTGAAACAGACAAAGCGCCCCGGCCAGAGAAAGCGGTAGGGGGCATTGGCCGATTCAAAGAGCGCCTCAAGCGTAAGCGGTAGGGTCACGGGGGTGGGGAAGGTGAGGTTGAGCAGGTAGGTGTTGCCCGATCGGATCTCTTCAATAACCCGCTCAAAGGCTTTGACGTAGCGAGAGAAAGGGACGGGGTGTTTGCTCAGTCGGGCCCTTTGGCGTAGGGGGCGGGGCGGGGGGCCAAACCCCGGCACGGCCACGCGCCAATCTTTGAGCGACCGGAGGGGACGGGCGTAGACTTCACGTTTGTCGTAGGAGACGACGAAGGCAAACGGGGTGCCCGCCTCGGCCAGGCGGGAGAGGGCTTTAAATCCCTCAGCCATTGGCGAGAATCAGATGTTTTAGCGCGGCCATGCGCACGGCGACGCCGTTTTTGACCTGCTCAAGCACCTTACAGCGCGGGTCGGCCAGCATGGCGTCGTCAATGTCAATGTTGCGGTGTACGGGGCCCGGATGCAGTAGCAAAATGTTCCGATCCCCCACCCGCTCTTTGGTGATGCAATAATCGGAGGCGTAATCTTTGAGGCTGGCGTAGATGGGGTGGGCATGGCGTTCGGTCTGGGTGCGCAGGCTCATAATTATGTCCACTTCATCCAGCACATCCTCCAGGCGCATGGCGGTGGGCAGGTCGGTTTTGGGCAGGAAGTGGGGCGGGGCTACCAGTACAATCTTCAACCCGAAACGGGCCAGCAGGCGCATATTGGAGTTGGCGACCCGGGAGTTTTTAATATCACCCACGATGGCAATGGTTTTGCCTTCAATATCGCCCCGGAAATGGCGACGGATGGTAAAAAGATCCAGCAGGGCCTGGCTGGGGTGGGCATGGGCGCCGTCGCCGGCGTTGAAGATGGCGCAGTCGACGTGGCGGGAGAGCTGGTAGGGGGTGCCGCTTTGGGCGTGGCGAACAATGATGGCGTCGGGGCCCATGGCGTTGAGGTTGGCGGCGGTGTCGTAGAGGGTCTCGCCCTTTTTGGTGGAGCTTTTGGCCACATCCAGGTGCACCACATCGGCCCCCAGCCGTTTGGCGGCAATCTCGAAACTACTGCGGGTGCGGGTGGAGTTTTCAAAAAAGAGGGTGATGATGAGGCGGTCTTTGAGCACTTTGGCAGGCGGGCGGGAGAGATAGCGCTCCGCCTCGTCGTATATGGCGCAAATTTCGTCGATGTTTAAATCGTCGGTGGTGATGAGGTGTCGCATGGCCGTCTTCCGTGAAATAGTTTGTGCAATGATATAAAAACGTGGCTGAGGATTCGATTTGATAGAGAAAAAACGGGGTGAAAAGTGGTGGCCAGAGGCAGAATCGAACTGCCGACACGCAGATTTTCAGTCTGCTGCTCTACCGACTGAGCTATCTGGCCGATATGTAGGCCGAAATTATACGCAAGTACCCCTTAAAGATTTCTGACAAGCTCTTTGAAAAGGTTGCCCCGTTCGGCGTAGTTTGCAAATTGGTCCAGGCTGGCCGCGGCGGGGGAGAGGAGGGCGACGCTTTGGAGGGTGTGGTCTCTATCGATGGCCGAAACGGCGCGATCGAGCGTTTCGCAATATCGGCAGGGGATGTTGTGCTCATTCGCCAGTCCCTCTATACGCCGGGCGTTTTTGCCGACGGCATACAGGGTGATCTCATATCCTTTGAGCGCCTCGAAAAGGGCGGAGAGATCCACGCCCTTGTCCTCGCCGCCCAGAATGAGGTGGATCGGTCTGTCGGCGTAGGGTTTGAGCGCCTGGATCGTGGCGTCGGGGTTGGTGGCCTTGGTGTCGTTGATCCAAAGTCTCCCTTTGGCGTCACGCAGGGGTTCCTGGCGGTGGGGGTCAAGCACGAAAGCGTTGACGGCGTCGTAGTCGATCTCGTCAAAGAGTATTTTGCTTACCCCCAGCGCCAGCAGGGCGTCAAGCAAAAAGGCGCCCTGAAAGCGGATTTTGTCGGTTTGGATGCCAAAGTAGCGGGCCAGGTCGTCGGCATTGCCGTAAGGAATTTTGAAACCTTTGGTGGGGGTGTCGGCCAGGTTGTTAGGCAGAAGGATCGCTTCGCCCTCTCGCATAAGATGGAGCGGTTTGAGCTTATCATGCACATACCCTTCCCAGCCGCCGTGCCAATCCAGGTGGTCGGGGCTTAAGGGGAGCAGAACGTAAAGATCGGGTTTGGCGTAGCGGGTGTAGTGGAGCGTAAAGGAGCTGGTCTCCAGCACCCAGATAGGGGCCCGGGGATCAAGCTCGGCCAGGGGGGTGCCGATGTTGCCGCCGCTGACGGCGCCGCGTTTACTCAGCAGGTGGGTGATCATCTGGGTGGTGGTGGTTTTGCCGTTGGTGCCCGATACCCAGACGGTGTAGGGAAGAGGTTGCGAAATCTGCCCCTCCTGTTGCCCCACGGGGCTTAAAAAAAGATCATATTCGCTGATGAGGTTGGACGCCTTTTTTATCAGCGGGTGGGCGGGGGGAAACCCGGGGCTGGGAATTTGTAAAGGGTAGCGGGCGGGGTCGAAACCGTCGGGCGGCAGAAGGGCCCGGCCCTCTTCATCACGGGAGGGCGTTTTGAAGCGGTCGTCAAAAAAGTCACACCCCTTTAGGCGGTTGGCGACGGCCCGGGTGGTTTTGCCCCGGCCAAACAGTGCAATCTTTCTCATCGGATCTTCAGGGTAATAAGCGCCAGCAGGTTGGCGATGAAACTGATAATCCAGAACCGCACGATGATCTTGTTCTCCGCCCACTGCTTCATCTCGAAGTGGTGGTGGATGGGCGCCATCAGAAAGACCCGTTTGCCCCGCAGTTTGTAACTGCCCACCTGGGCGATGACCGAAAGGGTTTCGATGACAAAGATCAGGCCGATGAGAATGAGCAAAATCTCGCTCTTGCCCAAAATGGCCATATAGCCCAAAAAGGCCCCTACCGCCAGACTGCCGCTGTCACCCATGAAGACTTCGGCGGGGTTGCAGTTGTACCACAAAAAGCCCAGCAGTCCGCCAATCAGCGCCGAGGCTACAATGGTTACTTCTCCCACGCCGATAATCTTGGGCCAGAGCAGGTAGCTGGAGAGCACTGCGTTGCCGGTGACATAGACAATGACCCCCAGTGAAAAGAGGGCGAAGATGGAGGGTACCGTCGCCAGGCCGTCCAGGCCGTCGGTGAGGTTGACGGCGTTGGAGGCGGCCACAATGACCAGGGCCCAAAAGAGCGGCGCGGCCCACCCCATCTCAAAGAGGGGGAACTTGACGAAAGGAATGTAAAAGGCGGTATCGAAACCGGCGTAAAGCATCAAAAAGAGTCCCGCGACCAGGCCGACGGCAAACTGAAGGGCCAGTTTGCCCCGGGAGCTGAGGCCCTTGAGGTTGTTACCGCTTAGCACCTTGCCCCGGTCGTCTATGAGGCCGACGGCGGTAAAGCCGCCCAGAGTGATGAGCGCGCCGACGACAAAGGGGTTGTTGAGTTTGGCGCTTAACAGGGTGGCGATCAGGGTGGCGAAAATGAAAACCGCCCCGCCCATGGTGGGGGTGTCTTTCTTTTTCAGGTGGGTTTTGGGCGCGTATTTGTTAATAGGTTGGCTCGCTTTTTTGGCCCGCGCCCAGCGGATAAAGAAGGGCATCATCCAGATGGTGAGGATAAAGGCGAACGTAAAGGCAAACCCCGCCCGGACGGTGATGTATTGAAAAAGGTTAATATCAAGAAAACGGTAGAACCAGTAAAGCATCGGCAAAAGACCTGTATGAAATAATTTAGAAGCTTGAAAGCGGAATTTTATTATAGTTGCCCATAAAATTGGATAAAACTATAAATTTTTTTTGTTAAGGAATGTGACTTTGAAGAAGACGATTTTGGTGATTACCGACGGCATCGGCTACAAACCCCATGCCAAAGCCAACGCTTTTGAGAAAGCGAATAAACCGACCTACGAGAGACTTTTTGCCGAGGTGCCCCACGCGCTCATACACACCTACGGCCTGCACGTGGGATTGCCGGAGGGGCAGATGGGCAACTCCGAAGTGGGCCACATGACGATTGGCAGTGGTCGGGTGCTTTATCAGGATTTGGTAAAAATTTCATTGGCGCTCAAAGAAGGGACGCTCAAAACCAACGAGGCGCTGAGAGAACTTCTTGCCAAAAGCGACCGGATTCACCTGGTGGGGCTCATGAGCGACGGCGGGGTGCACTCGCACATTGAGCATACGATCGGCCTGGCCGAGATCGCCGCCGAAGCGGGCAAAGAGGTCTTTTTGCACCTTATTACCGACGGGCGGGATGTCTCGCCCACTTCCGCCCCCGAGTATCTGGCGCAGTTGGCGCCGATTTTGAATGAAAAGATCAAAATCGCCACCCTGGGCGGCCGCTTTTACACGATGGATCGCGACAAGCGGTGGGAGCGGGTGGAAAAGGGCTACCGCGCCATTGTCGAAGCGACGCCCAAAACCGATCTCTCGCCCCTTGAATATGTCAAAAAGAGTTATGACGAAGGGGTGACCGACGAGTTTATCCTTCCCGCCGCTTTTGCGGGGTATGAGGGGATGAGAGAGGGTGATAGCGTGCTCTTTACCAATTTCCGTAGTGACCGGATGCGTGAGATCGTCACGGCGATCGGGGATGAGAACTTTGGGGAGTTTGAAAGAGCGCCGCTGAAGGTGCACGTGGCCACCATGACCGAGTATGACAAGGGCTTTTCCTATCCAGTGCTGTTTAAAAAAGAGGTGCCCAAAAACACCCTGGCCGAGGTAATCGCCCAAGCGGGACTGAGCCAACTGCACACCGCCGAGACCGAAAAGTACGCCCATGTCACCTTCTTTTTCAACGGCGGGGTGGAGGAGCCGGTAGCGAACGAATCGCGCGTGCTCATCCCCAGCCCCAAGGTCAAGACCTATGATCAAAAGCCCGAAATGAGCGCGCCCGAGGTGGGTGACGCGGTGCTGACGGCGATGGAGGAGGGGTACGACTTTATCGTGGTCAACTTCGCCAACGGCGACATGGTGGGCCATACCGGGGTCTTTGAAGCGGCCGTCAAAGCGGTGGAGGCGGTGGACAAAGAGTTGGGACGGATTGTTCAAAAGGCCAAAGAGAAGGGGTACAACCTGGTACTCACCTCCGATCACGGCAACTGCGAGGAGATGATGGACGAAGAGGGCAATGTGCTCACCAACCACACCGTGGGTGACGTGTGGTGCTTCGTGATGGCGCCGGGGGTGGATGCGGTCAAGCCCGGTAAGCTCAGCAACATCGCCCCGACGGTTTTGAAACTGATGGATCTGCCCATCCCCGAAGAGATGGACGAACCGTTAATCTAAAAGCAAGGAGAGCGTGTGAAATTTACGGGAAAAAATGTATTGGTCACAGGTGCCAGCCGCGGCATCGGCGCCGAGATCGCCAAGACGCTGGCGGGCTTTGGCCTGAAGGTATGGATCAACTACCGAAGCGGCGCGGAGGCGGCCGACGCGGTGAAGGCCGAGATCGAATCAGCCGGCGGCAAGGCGGCGGTGATCGGCTTTGACGTCAGTGACGAGGCGGCTTTTGTGGAGGCGGTCAAAACGATCGTGGATGCCGACGGG
>JAMOMS010000035.1 GCA_027067015.1 Campylobacterales bacterium
GGCTCTACCGGTGCGGCCGATACGGTGCACGTAATCTTCGGCCACTTCGGGCAGGTCGAAGTTGACCACCTGAGCCAGTTTGTCGATGTCGATGCCCCGGGCCGCCACATCGGTAGCCACCAGCACCCGCACGCGGCCCTCTTTGAAGGCTTTAAGCGCCTTCATCCGCGCTGTCTGGGTCTTGTTGCCGTGGAGGGAGGTGGCCGGCAGACCGTCGGCGCTGAGTCTTCTGCTCAATTTGTCGGCGCCGTGCTTGGTGCGGGTAAAAACCAGCACCTGCTTCCAGCCTCTATCGCCGATGAGGAAGCTGAGCAGATCCGCCTTTTTGGCTTTGTCAACGGGGTGAACCGTCTGTTTGATCCGTTCAACAGCGGTATTGTCCGCAGAGACGCTGATGATCCTGGGATCATGCAAAATCGTGGCGCCAAGGCGCTTGATCTCTTTGGAGAAGGTGGCCGAAAAGAGCAGGGTCTGACGCTTATGCGGTAGGGCGGCGATGATCTTCTTGATGTCATGGATAAAGCCCATATCAAGCAGGCGGTCCGCTTCATCAAGTACCAGCATTTCGACGTGACTTAGATCCAGATGGCCCTGATTCAGGTGATCAAGCAGTCGACCGGGCGTGGCGACGACAACATCCGCGCCGCTACGCAGAGCCTTGGTCTGGGGATAGATATTGACCCCGCCGTAGATCTCGACGCTACGAATCCCCATATGACGGCCGTAGGACTTGAGACTGGCGTGTACCTGCGCTGTCAGTTCCCGGGTAGGGGTAAGCGCCAGCGCGCGGACTTTTCGTTTGCCCTCACGCTTGTGCGTAAAGAGCTTTTGCAGTATCGGCAGAATAAAGGCGGCGGTCTTGCCCGTACCCGTCTGGGCGGCGGCCATCAGGTCGTGCCCGTCAAGCACGGCGGGAATCGCTTCGGCCTGGATAGGCGTGGGTTCGGTATAGCCCTCCTCTTCGATAGCGCGAAGAATCGGTTGGACAAGATGCAGTTGGGTAAATGTCATGGTATTGCTTTCTATGGCTCACCCGCCAACAGGTTCGGTCCCGGGCAAGACAGGGAGATAAATTTGGGGTGAGTATTCTTTTTGTATAGAGGGTAGTTGTGACGTACGCTTACTGAAGTCTACTCGCTCGGTTTGAGCATCAAAAGAGAGACCGAAAGTCTCAATTGGTAAGCGGAGTATAGCCCAATTGCTTCCAAATAGCAAGCCCGCTATAATACGGCCATGCAAACCGTTACCTTTCTTGATCAGACCCTCACCCCCTCCAAAGTCGTCTGCGTGGGCAGAAACTATGTCGCCCACATTGAAGAGCTGGGCAATGAGATGCCTGAAAGTATGGTGCTTTTTTGCAAACCCAACTCCGCCGTCACCCGGAAATTGCGCCACTTTACGCCCCACACCCGCTTTGAAGGCGAGATCTGCCTGCTGATGGGCGAAGCCGGCCGGGTGGCGGGCGTGGGGTTCGGGTTTGATCTGACCCACGCCCATATCCAGCAATACCTCAAAACCAAGGGCCTACCGTGGGAGAGGGCCAAGGCCTTTGACGGCAGTGCCGTCTTCACCGCTTTTGTTTCAGCCCCGAAAAACCTTGAGCGCCTGGGCTTTCGCCTCTGGCAAAACGACACCCTTGTGCAGGAGGCCCATACCCACCTGATGATCCACAAACCGCCCGCCATCATAAAAGAGATCCAAAGCTTCATGCGTCTTCTACCCGGCGACATCGTCATGACCGGCACCCCCAGGGGGGTGGGCACCTATGAGAAAGGAGATCGGTTCAGGGTGACGCTTTTTGACGGGGATGCTATACTTATTGAAAAAGAGTGGACCGTCATATGATAGACAAAAGCCGACTGCCCCGGGTAGCCAAAGCGCAGATGAACACCGTGCACGAAGAGGAGCTTGAATACATCAACACCCTGCTGATTGCCTTGAAAGAGAGTGACGACAACGCGGTAACCAAAGCCGTGGAGTCACTGCTGGCGCACATGAAAGAGCATTTCGATTATGAAGAGGGGATGCTGAAAAACCGGGGATTCGGGATGTTTGAGATTCACCGAAGCGACCATACCCGCATCATGAACGAAACCCGCATGGCTTATATGAACTGGCGGAATTTTCGTGACAGGGAGGCGTTACGGGAGTTTATAGAGGAGGATTTTATGGAGTGGCTTGATTTTCATATTCAGGCCATGGACAGCGTGGCGGCCGACTTTCTGGTGCAACAAGAGAGGGCGCAATGACCGTTCTGTTTGCCCCCAGCGAAAGCAAACGCCCCGGCGGCGACCTCCCGCCGATCAACCGGGAAGCCTTCTGCCTTCCTCCACTGTTTCCCAGGCGGCTTGAAGCCCTTAAAACTTACGACACTTTCATCAAAAAGGCCGATACCGACGGCCTTAAAAAGCTCTTTGGCCTCAAAAAAGCAGAAGAGATCGCCCGCTATCGCGCCATCGACATTTTCAGCGCCCCCACCATGAAGGCCGTGGTGCGCTACAACGGGGTCGCTTATACCCACCTGGCGTACGAGACGCTTGACAAGCGGGCCCAAACCTATGTGGATGACAACCTCATCATCTTCTCCAACCTCTTTGGCCCCGTCTGCGCCAAAGACTCTCTTCCCGATTACAAGCTCAAACAGGGCGAGCGCCTCGGCGATTTTGTGCCGGAGCGGTTCTATCGGGCGCACTTCACCGACGCGCTGACGGCGTATCTCAAGGCCCGGGGCCCGGTGGTGGATCTTCGGGCGGGCTTTTACGAAAAGTTCTACCGCATCCCATTGCCCCATATCACCATGAAGTTTCTCAAAAACAACAAGGCCGTCAGCCACTGGGCCAAAGCCTACCGGGGAATCGTTCTCAAAGAGATGGCCCAAAACGCCATTCAAAACGAAGCGGATTTATGGGCCATGGATATAGAGGGCCTTGCCGTCAAAGAGATCAGGGAGGGGGCGTTAAAAAAAGAGATTGTCTACGAGATTGTCTCATGAGTCGCGAAACCTTTCCTGCCGATTCCATAGATTTTTGTATGCTCGATTACGCATGCAGTTACCTGCCCGAGCAGAAGACCCGTATGTACTACCGCTATATGCGCCACGCTTCCAAAACAGAGGCAAGTGCGTTGGTGCGCCGGGGGTGGCGGCGGTTCGGGTGTTACTTTTTTCACCCCATCTGCGCCCACTGCAACGCCTGCAAAAACCTGCGAATCGACGCGCAAAACTTTCGCCCCAGCCGTTCCCAGAAACGGGTGATGAAAAAAAACCGCGCCACCATGCTCTATATCCGCAAACCCACCATGACCAGAGAGCATCTTGCGCTTTACAACCGTTTCCATGAGTACAAAAGCGGGGTGTCGGGATGGAAGTATACCCCCATCACCCCGCAACACTACTATGAAAACTTCGTCGACGGCGCCCACGATTTTGGCAAAGAGGTGCTCTACTTTATTGATGACAGACTGGTGGGCGTGGACCTGATCGACCTAACCGACGACGGGATCAGTTCGGTCTACTTTTTTTACGATCCCGACTACGCCAAATTCTCCCTGGGGGTCTACTCACTCTTGATGCAGATCCACTTTGCCCGCCAGATGGGCCTGCGCTGGATCTATCTGGGCTACTGGGTGGACGGGTGTAGGAGCTTTGCCTATAAGATGGATTACAAACCGATGCAGATACTGGAGGGCTTTCCCCCATTGGAGGAGGAGCCGGCGTGGCGGCCTATTGGGCCAACGCCGTACGAATCGTCTTGAAAATTGTCTCAAACTCACTTGGGGGAATCTTGCCCGCTTTGTAGTAGAGCACTTTACCCTCTTTGGAGATGACGGCAAAGTTGGCGTCGTCGTCGGCCATACCCCATACCTTGACCCCCTTTTTATGGAGATCTTTGACATAAACGGTATCGGGAAACTTTTTCTGTTTCGACTTCAACGCCGCGGCAATGGCAAAATTGGGCATCCAGGTCGCCGC
>JAMOMS010000036.1 GCA_027067015.1 Campylobacterales bacterium
ACGCCGACGGCAAAGACCGGTTTGTGGGGCGCATTGGATTGCGGCGTTTTAGAAAATCGGTAGAAATCAGTGAGATTATTGTGGATGAGAAAGATGAGGTTAAAGAGATTTTGCAAGAGATTGAGCAGGAGCGAATGCAAAAGTTGGCCCGAACCCTGGGAAGCCAGGAGCAAGAGGAGGAGGTAGTCAATGGCTGATTGGGTGGAACTGCTGGCCACGGAGACGGCGGCGACGATTGAGGGGTTGACGGGACAGCGCCCCGAAGTGACGCTCAAAGATAAAGAGAAGATTGGAGAGATCTCCAATATTATCGCCCCGATGGCCGTGGTGCGGATTGACGTTTCCGGGGCTATGAGCGGCCAGATGGCGGTGGTGATGTCACCCGCGCTGGGAACCGCCCTTTCAGACCTGATGCTTGGCGGCGAGGGGGAGAGCAAGCCGACGATGGATCCGGATGATCTGGACGCGGTCAAGGAGATTGTCTCCAATATTTTCGGGGCCATGTCCACGGCTACCAAGGCCCAAAAAGAGCTTCCCGATCTTTCGTTTGAGGTTAAAGAGATCAAATTTTACAACGAGGGTGAGGATGTCGATGTCGGCGACTATGCCCTCCAGCTTATTTACAACTTTGTGCTTGGCCCCATTAACGGCATTTTTATGACCCTGTTGGGTGAATCGCTATTGCCGTTGGTAGAGGGTGAGTCGTCAAAAGAGGCGCCGGGTGAGAGCGCGAGTGAGGAGGTTGGCGATCAACCTGTCGCGGTAGATACGGCGGAGATGAAAAATATCGGCTTGATTTTGGATGTCAAGCTCCCTTTGCGGGTGCGCATCGGTAGCAAAAAGATGTTGCTCAAAGATGTGCTCTCCATGGATATCGGTTCGGTGATTGAGTTGGATCAGTTGGCCAACGATCCGCTGGAGGTGTTGGTGGACGATAAAGTGATCGCCTACGGTGAAGTGGTGATTGTCGACGGTAACTTCGGGGTACAGATTACCCATATCGGCTCCAAAAAAGATCGGTTGGAAACGTTAAGAAGGTAATCTATGGCCAAACGGGTACTGGTGGGGTTAAGCGGTGGCGTCGATTCGACCGTCGTGGCCAAGATGCTCAAAGACGAGGGGTATGAGGTTGTCGGGGTCTATATGAAGCTCCACGACAAACCGGGTTATCATGAGACAAACCTGGAACGGGTCGCCAAAGTGGCCGATTATCTAGGGATCGATTACCATGTGCTGGATTTAAGAGAGCTCTTTCGCCAACGGGTCTATAACCCTTTTGTGGAGGAGTACAGGGCGGGCCGTACGCCCAACCCCTGCGCGGTGTGCAACCGGCATATCAAGTTTGGGCGCATGATGGCCTTTGCCGACGAGATCGGCGCCGATTATCTGGCCACGGGGCACTATGTGCGCCATGACGGCCGTTATATTTATGAAGCCACAGATAAAGCCAAAGACCAGAGCTATTTTCTTTTTGATATTGACAAATCCTTACTTCCCCGCATTCTCTTTCCCTTGGGCGGGATGCGCAAAGAGGATGTCAAAACCTACGCCGCGAAGATTGAGGCGCTCAAAGGGTTTGCCGAGCAGAAAGAGTCGAGTGAGATCTGTTTTGTCGATACCACCTATGTGGATGTGTTAAAAGAGCATATGAATATCGATATGCCCGGCAAGGTACTCGATACGCAAGGCAACGTGATCGGCCACCATAAGGGGTATATGCACTATACCATCGGCAAGCGGCGCGGCTTTCATGTCAAAGGGGCGCAAGAACCCCATTACGTCAAAGAGATTCGCCCCGAAACCAACGAGATTGTCGTGACCAAACGCGATACCCTTTTAAGTCGTCGGATCTATTTTGAGCGAAGTAACCTTCCTGCGGAAGTCAGGCGGTTGGAGACCACCGTCAAAATCCGTTACCGTACCCGTCCCATACCGTGTGAGGTGACGCTGGATGAAAAAGGCGGCGGGGAGATTGTATTGCATGAAGAGGTCTACGGCGTGGCGCCCGGCCAGGCCGCCGTCTTTTATGAGGGAGAAAAACTGCTTGGCGGCGGATGGATTACGGGAAGCGATTAAAGCGCCGTTAAGTCCCTTTTTGTTATGATTCCAGCCTACATTTCGGGGTGTAGCGCAGCCTGGTTAGCGCGCCTCGTTCGGGACGAGGAGGTCGAAGGTTCGAATCCTTTCACCCCGACCATTTATCCCCTATTGTTGTTAACTGCTTTATTTTAGCATTGATCTCGTTTATCTATTTTAGCTATTATTTCGCCCATTCAACCCATAAGTGCAATCAAGCCGACATAATATCCAATTCCTTGACCATCTTCGCAAAGAAGACTTCGCCAATTCAAAAGATAAGCACAATATTTGCCGGATCGTTTCAAGCCTGAAATTTTTGGATTTTGAAGAGTAGGAGAATGGTGGCGGGGGGGAGACTTGAACTCCCGACCTCCGGCTTATGAGACCAGCGCTCTAACCAGCTGAGCTACCCAGCCACCTGTTTGTGGAGCGAAATTTTAACCAAAATTCCGCTCCTTGTCAAGAAAGTCAAAAGAGCTTTTTAATGACATCGCCGG
This sequence comes from Campylobacterales bacterium, assembly GCA_027067015.1. Classification (GTDB taxonomy): domain Bacteria; phylum Campylobacterota; class Campylobacteria; order Campylobacterales; family Hydrogenimonadaceae; genus Hydrogenimonas. The sequence goes on from JAMOMS010000036.1 coordinate 2,577, forward strand.
CGGGAGAGTTTTTAAGTTGGGCGGGCAACCGTTTTTCCAGCTCTTTTTTGGCACGCGCTTTGGCCAGGTCCCTGGCATCAATGGAGATTTTCGGTTTATCCAACGCGCCTTTGAATGAGACGGGGATGGTCAGTTTTTTGATGATGACGTTTAAAACGGCGTCAATGGTGTTGTTTTCGAGGTTTACCAGCGCGTTTGTGGCGCTTAGGTCAGTCAGCCTGCTCTTCATATGAAGATCGCTAAGCAGTTTTTTGCCCTCTATTTTTGTTTTTAGGGTTGTCTTTTTGTAGATCTCTTTGGTGATGTCAAAGTTGGCCATTTGCTGGAGCAGAAAGCTCATACGGTTGGGCAGAATCTGTCCATTAAGCAATAGGGCGTTGAGCTCCCCTTTTTGGGTAAGAAGGCGATAATCAAGCGTGACGTTGGCCTTGGAGTCAAAGATGTGCGGATACAAAAGCATATCGGTCAACGCGACGGTTTGAATATTTTTAAGCGTGGCGTGAAGCGTGTTGTCTGCCAGCTTGGCGTCAAAGGCGCCGTTAAGAAGGTCGGAGTGGGCGGTAACCAGTAGATTGCCGGGTGAGGTTTGGACATCACCGGTTACAGTGATAGCTCCTTTCATGGGGCGATGGGTGACAAACCGGAGCTTGTTAAGGTCGGGAATCTCTATGATATAGTCGCTTTCCAACGCCTGTTTGGGCAGGTGGTAGCGCATTTCGTCACATCGCACATTGGCGATATTACTCTCTAGCCGAATCTGGGTTGTGGCCGTCTCGTTTTGTAAAAGCGTGGCGGTGCGCAGGTGGTAGTGTAAGGCGGAAGGGAGGGTGATGTTGAAATCTTTGGCGACACTGTCGGCGTCAACGATCCCTTTTTTGAGGGTGGAGAGCAGTTTGCCTCGGAGTCTGTTTTTCTCAATATGGGTAATTTTTGCCTGAATATCCAAGAAACCGGAAGAGTAGGGCGGTTTTCCGACGGTTTCTAAAAGTTTGTCAACCCGAAGATTGGCGGCTTTGGCGATAATCTTTTTGGGTTGGAACATCTTAAGACCGACCAGGTAGTCTATGAATCCGCCGGCCAGTTGGGCATCACCCTGAAGCGCCGCGCTCTTTTGTGTACCCTGGAGGTGCCCCTTGGTCTGAAAAGGGCCGTAAAGCGTTTGGCCCGTCAGTTTTTTCAGGTCGGAAAGCTCATGAATGTTAATGAGGTAGTCGGCGTCGATGGATTGCTCCATAATATCGAAATTGCCGTTTGCTTTGACAACGGAGTCGCGACCGATTTGCAGTGCGATGTCAAAACTGTCCGGGTGCAGACGGAATCTTTCCAGCTTGGCGGGTACCGGCAGTTGTTTTTGGATCTCCTTTTCAATATAGGGTTGGAGTATCTTGTTGCCGGGTTCTGTAAAGAGCAGACCGAAGAAGATGCCAAAAACCGCTAAAACCAGTACAATCAGTGCTCCGAAATATCTCATTTGCGTCTACCTGTTTTGGGATGTTGTCAATCTCTAATTATAGCACGCTTCGCCTAACGGCCGGTCAGCGGCTTAATATTTAGCCAGGTAGACTAAAGAATATGATGAAAAATGACTAAAATATATTTGTTCTGTCTTGACAATCCCAAAAAAATGGGTTAAAATTTCGGCACTTAAAAAAGCGAAATGCCAAATTCAACAAATACCAAATGAAAAGGAGCGTCAAGATGAGTTTCCAACCTCTTGCAAACCGCGTTTTGGTTGAACGCGTTGACGAACCCCAAAAGACCGCAAGCGGCATTATCATTCCCGATAACGCCAAAGAGAAACCCCAGGAAGCGGTTGTTTTGGAGATCGGCCCTGAAGTGGAAGAAGAGGGGCATATCAAAAAGGGTGATCGCGTGGTTTTTGCCAAATACAGCGGAACCGAGATTACCATTGACGGAAAAGAACTGCTGATTCTTAACAGCGACGACATTCTTGGAATTTTGAAATAAGAGGAGGGTGAAAAATGGCAGCCAAAGAGATTCATTTTTCCGATAGCGCTCGCAACGAGCTGTTTGAAGGTGTCAAAAAACTGGCCGACGCGGTCAAAGTGACCATGGGGCCGCGGGGCCGTAACGTGCTCATTCAAAAGAGCTTCGGCGCGCCCAGCATCACCAAAGACGGCGTGAGTGTCGCCCGTGAGATCGAACTGAAAGAGACGGTCGAGAATATGGGTGCCCAACTGGTCAAAGAGGTGGCCAGCAAAACCGCCGACGAAGCGGGTGACGGTACCACTACCGCGACTGTACTGGCCTACAGCATCTTTAAAGAGGGTCTGCGCAACATCACCGCGGGCGCCAATCCCATTGAGGTTAAGCGCGGTATGGACAAAGCCGCCGGCGCGATCATTGAAGAGCTCAAAAAGATCGCCAAAGAGGTCAAGGACAAAAAAGAGATCGCCCAGGTCGCTACCATCTCCGCCAACAGCGACGAGACTATCGGCAACCTGATCGCCGAGGCGATGGAGAAGGTGGGCAAAGACGGCGTCATTACCGTCGAGGAGGCCAAAGGTATTATTGATGAGCTTGAAGTGGTTGAGGGTATGCAGTTTGACCGCGGTTATCTGAGCCCCTACTTCATCACCGACGCGGACAAGATGGAGGCGGTGCTGGATAACCCCTATATCCTGCTGACCGACAAGAAAATTACCAACCTTAAAGATATACTGCCTGTTCTTGAGGGCATTCAGCAAAGCGGCCGCCCGCTCTTGATTATTGCCGAGGATGTCGAGGGTGAAGCGCTGGCGACCCTGGTTGTCAACAAACTGCGCGGTATTCTCAACATTGCCGCCGTCAAAGCGCCCGGTTTCGGTGATCGTAGAAAGGCGATGTTGCAGGATATCGCTACCCTCACCGGCGGTACGGTGATCAGTGAAGAGATCGGCCGCACGCTTGAGAGCGCCACGGTCGCCGATCTGGGACAGGCCGGCCGCGTGGTCATTGACAAAGACAACACCACCGTCGTTGACGGCAAGGGTGACAAGGCCGCGGTCGAGGCGCGTATTAAAGAGATTCGCGTTCAAATTGAAAACACCACCAGCGACTACGACCGCGAAAAACTGCAAGAGCGCCTGGCTAAACTTAGCGGCGGTGTGGCGGTTATTAAAGTAGGCGCGGCGACCGAGACCGAGATGAAAGAGAAGAAAGACCGCGTCGACGACGCGCTGAGCGCCACCAAAGCGGCGGTGGAAGAGGGTATCGTTATCGGCGGCGGCGCCGCGCTGATTCGCGCCGCGTCCAAGGTAAAACTGGATCTGGATGGTGATGAGGCCATCGGTGCCGACATCATTCTGCGCGCCGTCAAAGCGCCGCTTAAGCAGATTGCCGAGAACGCCGGCTTTGACAGCGGCGTAGTCGCCAACGCCGTCGAGAACGCCGAGAATGAAAACACCGGCTTTAACGCCGCGACCGGCGAGTATGTGGATATGCTTGAGGCCGGTATTATCGACCCGGTAAAAGTGGAGCGCGTGGCACTGCAAAACGCCACCAGCGTCGCCAGCCTCCTGCTGACTACTGAAGCGACTGTCAGCGAGATCAAAGAGGACAAACCCGCGCCCGCCGCGCCCGACATGGGCATGGGCGGCATGGGCGGCATGATGTAATTACCGTTATCTCACCTCTCTTTCAACTTCCAGGGGAGCCGTTTTGGCTCCCCTTTTTCTTTTTTTAAACATTTCTCTCCTATAATGTTCTAAATATATAAAAGCATTTAAAAATAAACAGATATGAACCGTTTTGGATATAAAGAGGCTGGAGACTTATGTTAAAACAGTGTATCGGATTGGCCCTGTCGGTTGTAGCGTTATGGGCGGCATCGGAAGGCGGAAACGTGGACAATGATTCCATTGACGCCATGTTTTTGCAATCGCTTCATGAAGCGAGTGAT
>JAMOMS010000037.1 GCA_027067015.1 Campylobacterales bacterium
GATTTGGCGATGCATGATAAATTAAATCTTGAAGAGATCCCCTCTACCGTAACAGTCATACGGCGTGATCTTATCATTGACAGCGGGGCCGATACCTTGCTGGATGTGCTTCGGTTGGTACCCGGTGTATGTATAAGTATCGGCATTAGCGGAAAAAGACAGATTGTCATGCGGGGTGTGCGCTCGGCTTATCGAGACAAGATCAAACTGCTTGTTAACGGCGTGGATGTTACCAATAACCTTTACAACAACCAGTTTTACTATTACAACTTCCCCGCCTCTTTGATCAAGCGGGTAGAGGTTACCAAAACACCGGACGCGGTACTGTACGGCTCTAACGCTTTTTTGGGTGTTATTAACGTGATTACACTGGATGAGGAGAATGAAGGGGAATTTTTTGGCGGTTTGAGCGACCAGAATCGGTATGAGGCGTCGGCCTTTGAGAGTTTTCATGCGGGTCAGGGCGTAATCAATCTGGATCTTTATGCCAGACGATCCGAACCCGATATACGCTCACGTCAAGTGATGCGCGAAGATTTGACAACCGGTGAAAGTGTCCCTTTTCGTGCGCCTATGGACGGGTGGACGCTGGAGGAGAATCAGGGTGCCGGTTTGCAATATCACGCGGGCGGTTTGCATCTTGGGTATCGTTATCAACGCTATAAAAAGGGTAGCTTTTTCGGTATTGCCGCATTGCCGCCGCTTAAGCATGACCATGATGTGGTGATGACCCATCAGTCGGCGGTTGTCTCTTATGAGCGTTATATGACGCCGGAGTGGAAATGGCATTTGCAGGTGGAGGGTAAAGATTATCGTTGGGACGGCACCTATCGTACCTTACCGTATGATTATGATAGTGATGATCTCTCTACGATTTCCGACAATCCGGACGAAGAGGCGATTATGGGCGCCTATGTGCATGAGATGGAGGCCAAAGCGGTAGGGTACCTTCGCTATCATGACGCGATGCACAATTTGACATTTCAGTTAGAAGGGCGCTACGCCAAACCGGTGAAGATGTACTATTTGCAGTATCTTCCCGCTCAGGGCGCAACACCGAGCCGTTTGAACTTGGGCCCGGAAGGTGAGCCTTTAACGGGAGAATATAATGTTTTAAAAGAGGGGATCGATCGCAAAGCGGGTGCTTTGGCGGTAGAAGACCTGCTAACGCTACAAGAGAATTTTTCCGTAATCGGGGGGGTTCGGTATGACCGATATAACGATTTTGACGGCCACTTTTCATATAAATTGGGGGCCATTTGGCAACCGGATGAGTCCAATACGTTAAAGTGGCTCTACAACCACACCTTTCGGGCGCCCTCATGGGTGGAACTCTATGCCAACGCGGCACTGCAGTTTCACGGCAACCCCGATTTGAAGCCCGAAACCATGGATATGGGGGAAGTTGATTGGCTCTATCGATGGACACCGAAAAACCGTTTTAAGCTGAATGTCTATTACGGAAAAAACCGGGATACTATTCAAAAGTGTCAAGTCAGTTATGTCAACGGTGACGATCTGGAACTGGCCGGCGTGGAAGGTTCGTGGGAAGCTCTTTTAAGCGGCTGGGGCAGTATGGAGATAAGCGCAACCTACGCGTATGTCGAGAAGATGGTGCATGATGAGGAGAAAAAGAACGGCCGTTTGAGTTTACGGGCCCGGCTTGACGCGACGCTTCCTCATGCGGTTCGCACCTTTACCATGTTGGAGTATCATGACGGTGCGCAAACCGAATTGGACGGTCATATTCCCGCAACGTTACGGGTCGATCAAACCTTTACCTGGCGGGTCGGAGTGTGGCGTTTGCAAGCGGGTGTGAGAAACCTGTTTGATACCAAAATCTACCACGGGGCCGAAACCTCCGATCCGGTGTTGTCCAAAGACGGGTCGACCAGTTTTCTGTTTTATCCCGAAGGCGGCAAAATCCCTACGATCGGACGGGAGTGGTTTGCGTCATTGGCGGTGTCATGGTAGTAAAAAAGAGGCGTTTATTCGCCATTGCGTTGATCATATGGCTTTTGCCCACCCTGTTGGTCACCGATATGGTTACACCGTTGGTGAAGGTAGAGAGCAAACTGTATAGTCGTATGGTTTTTTTAGATTATGATTACGCCAAAAAGATGGTTGACGGCAATGTGGAAATTGCCGTATTGTACGATACGGGTGACCATTTTGAGATTGCCAAGCGGTTTGCGCAGGATCTGGGTCAAAAACAGATGTTGGGTAAATCGGTAGCGGTACGTCTGCATGATGTGAACGATTTTGAACGGGTCGGGATACCGACGGCTTTTATTACGGTATTGGAAACACAGAAGCTAAAAAAGATTGCAAAAGCGCTCATATCAAAAAAGCGACTGGTGTTTGTCTATGATGAGGCCAATATTGCTTACGGGATGGTCGGTATTCGATTGGGGGCCAATATTGTGCCGGTGATCAATATTGAGAATCTGATCCAAGCGGGAATCAACCTGCGTCCCATAGTATTTCAGGTTGCAAAGGTGTATGATGGCGGGTATTAAACCGGGCTCTTTGCTCCTGAAAATTACCGGGCTCATTACCGTAACGGTCGCCCTTTTTGCCCTCTTTTTCTGGTATGACCTGCGACTGACCCGTCAATCCATGCTGGCTTTGGAGAAGGCCAAAGTCGTCTCGACGGTACAAAGTCATATCGGTACGTTAAGCGACGCGATCTTTTTGGGTTTTAACAAACCGGTTGAAGAGATTGTGCGCCATCTGGTTAATGAGCCAAACGGCATCGTGGCGGTAGAGGTGCGCCAAAACGGCAAAAGGCTTTATCGTTACGGTGTTGTGCCTGTAACGGGTGAGTCGGGCCGTGAGCACTTTGCGCTAAAAAAAGAGGGGCACAAGGTGGGGGAGGTAGAGATTGTTTACATTCCTCTTTTTACCGATGTCTATTTTCAGAAGTATAAACGGGTAGCCTTATTGGGTGCGGTGGCGTTGGCGCTTTTTATGGTGTTGGCGTTTAACTATCTTTACAGAAAGATTGCCGCGCTTACAAGGTTGGCCGATCGGCTAAGAGAGATTGACCCGATGCGGGAGCAAAAGGTTGAGAGTGAAGAGGGATATTACGAAATACGCAATATTACCGATGCCGTCTCCAGGCTCCTTGAAAGCATTTCGGCACGTACCAACGATCTTAAAAACGTCAACACGCGTTTGCGGGAGAATGAACGACGTTTGGTGAGTGCCCAACGGATTGCGAAGATGTCAAGTTGGACTTTCTGGCCCGATGACGGTCGTTTGAGCGTTTCGGGAGAGTTTTACCGCATCTTGGAGATTAACCGCAAAAAGATTAAGCGTCTTCGTCCGGTCTATGTGGTGCATCTGATCCATCCGGAAGATAGGGGCAATTTTTTACGAATGATGGAGGAGGCGATTGCTGAGGGCCGATCGTTTGATCTGCTTCATCGCGTGATTACGGCCAAGGGAAAGATTCGCTATATTCGTACGGAGGGAAGGGTACGGCGCTCTTCGTCGCGGGCGACGGAAGTGATGGGTGTAAGCATGGATGTCACCGAAGAGGTGGTGGCCAAACGACAGGCTGAGCATATGGCCTATTATGATCCGCTGACCGGCCTTTTGAACCGACGTGCTTTTATGGAGACGCTTCAAGAGTCTATGGAAGCCGCGCGTATTGGGCGCCAGCGAATGGGGGTAGTTTTTATTGATCTGGATAACTTCAAGTTTGTCAACGACTCTTTCGGCCACCCGGTGGGGGATGAGCTTTTGCGACAAGTGGCGGCAATTTTGCAACAGGCGATCAGAAAACGAGATGTCGTGGGTCGTTTTGGCGGGGATGAGTTTGTTTTGCTCATTAGGCATCTAAAAGATCGCAAAGAGTTGCAAGATATTAGCGGGAAGCTTTTGATGTCGCTTAACCGAACGTTTGAAGTCGATAACCACAGTTTTTCGTTATCGGCCAGTGTCGGGGTGGCCCTTTTCCCCGATGACGCCAAAGATGCCGATTTATTGATCCGGTATGCCGATGCCGCGATGTATGAGGCTAAAAAAGCGGGTAAAAATCGACACCGTTTCTTTGACCGCATGATTAAAGAGCGGATTGAGGAGCAGGGACTGCTGATAGAGGAGATGCGAAGCGCCTTGAAAAGGGAGGGCGAAATTGTGCTCTTTTATCAGCCGCAGGTCTGCTTGCGTGACGGCACGGTTCGGGGTGCCGAGGTGCTCGCGCGATGGTACCATCCCCGTCGGGGGCTTTTGTACCCAACCAGCTTTATACCCATGATTGAGTCGGGACCGTTGATGATCGAGTTTGACGACTATATCATGAAAGAGGCTTTCAAAACCCTTTATACATGGCAATTGGAAGGCAAACAAGCTTGGAAGTTGGGGCTCAATCTCTCCGCGGGACAGTTTAACGATGCCCGACTCATTAATAAGTTGGAAGATCTTTTGGCCCGTTATCCCATAGATCCCTCGCGTTTAGAGATTGAGATTACCGAATCGCTTCCCATGCAGGATATTCCGACGGCCATTACCATTTTGCGTAATCTCAAACGGTTAGGCTTTAAAATTGCCATTGATGATTTCGGTACCGGCTACTCTTCTTTGAGTTACCTGCGTCAGCTCCCCTTTGACGTGATTAAGATTGATCGGGAATTCGTGCGGGAGATGCATAGCGTAGAAGATAATATGACCATTGTCAAGTTGATGATTCAGATTGCCAAAACACTGGATAAAGAGGTCGTAGCCGAGGGGGCGGATAAAGAAGAGCATATTCGTATTTTAAAAGCGCTCTCTTGTGATTATGTCCAGGGCTACTACTACGCCAAGGGGCTGGAAAAAGAGGCTTTTGAGGCTTTTGCGGCCCGCTCTTACGAGTCGGCCTGACACGCTGGGCAGATGCCGCGCAGGGTAATAAAGCTCTCCTCAATACGGTAACCGCTGACGGCCTCCGCCTCTTTGATGATTTTGTCGGTACCGATAATAATGTCTTCTACTTTGTGGCAACGGTCGCAAACCATGTGCAGGTGCGGCTCTTTGACGATTTCGTAAACCGATTTGCTATCGGGAATTTTGACCTCTTGAATCAGTCGGGTTTGGGCCATCTGGTTGATATTTTTGTAAATAGTCGCCAATGAGACGTTGGGAAACTCTTTGAGCATCAACCGATAGAGATCTTCAATGCTCAAATGGCCGTATTCATTTAACATGGCAATAATTTTTAGCCGTTGCGGTGTGACTTTAAGCGCGTGCTCTTTGAGTAGTTCGATTGTGGTTTCCATCTTTTCCCCTGTTGATAATGCGATATTTTACCAAAAAATCTGATAATCGGTTAGTCGCGGGGCGAAAGAAAACGGTTGAAATCCGTTAAAAGCCTTTAAGGAAAAAATTTATCTTTTAGCGATATACTTCCATGAATACATTAAAAGGAGTTTTCATGATGAAAAAGTATGTGATGGCAGGAACACTTGTCACGGCGATTGCGGTTAGCGCGACGGCGGCCGATGCGCTGGTTCAAAAGGCCAAAAAGGCGGGGCTTGTTCCCATTCCCGAGAGCAAAAGCGCGCTTTTAAAGCTTATTGACAACCCCAAAAACCCTATTACTTCCGCAAAAGTCAAATTGGGTAAGAAACTCTACTTCGATCCGCGTCTTTCCAAAAGCGGGCTGATTAGCTGTAACACCTGCCACAACCTGGCCACCGGCGGTGTGGACGGCGTGGATGCGGCCACGGGGCACAAATGGACGGCCAACCCGCACCATCTCAATTCGCCCACCGTCTACAACGCCGTATTCGCGCAAAAGCAGTTTTGGGACGGTCGCAGTCCCGATCTGGAAGATCAGGCCCAAGGACCCATCCAGGCTGAACCCGAAATGGCGGCGACCAAAGAGCACGTGGAGAAGGTGATCCGCTCTATCCCCGAGTATGTCAAAGCCTTCAAGCACGCCTATGACGATCCCAAATTCGTGCCCACGTTCAAAGACGTGGCCGACGTGATCGCCGTATTTGAACGCACACTGGTGACCCCCTCACGTTACGATAAGTTCCTCAACGGTTGCGACAAGGCACTCAGCCAGGAGGAGAAAGAGGGGTTGGAAATCTTTATTGACAAAGGGTGCGCGAGCTGTCATAACGGGGTGGCACTGGGCGGTACAATGCAGCCTTTCCCGGTCGCGGGCACATACAAATACGCCAATGTAGGCGATTTCAAGGGTGACAAAAACGGCATGGTCAAAACCCCGACCCTGCGCAATATTCTTGAAACCCGTCCCTATTTCCATAACGGCGCGGTTTGGAATATCGAAGAAGCCATTGAGATCATGGCCCAAACCCAGTTGGGTACGAAGTTAAGTAAAGATGAGGTCAAAAAGATCAAGGCATTCTTTGGCGCGTTGACGGGCAAAAAACCCCATGTCAGCTACCCCATCTTGCCCGCCAGCAACGAAAAGACCCCCCATCCCTCTTTGGATTAATCTTCCCCGACGGGGGGTACGAAGAGCGTACCGCCCGTCTGTTTTCCTTCTATTAAAAAGTCGTAAGCGTTTTGCAGATCAAACCCGCTGGCCAGATACATCCGTTTGCCTCTTTGCATCAGAAAATCGGCCGCTTTGAGCTTGGTGACGATGCCGCCGGTGGCAAAAGCGCCGTTGGGTGTGACGTCAGCCTGTAGCTCTTTGGGGTCAATCTGTTTGACAAGCGGTCTTGGGCAGGCGTCGTCGTAGGTGTGGGGGTCTTTGTCGTAGTAGCAATCAATATCCGACAAAATGGCCAGCAAATCGGCGTCAAAATAGTAGGCCACGTGGGCGCTGAGGCGGTCGTTGTCGCCAAATACCAGCTCTTCGGTGGCGGTGACGTCGTTTTCGTTGATGACGGGGACGATCCCTTTTTCCAGCAGTCTCTCAACGGCCCGTTTGGCGTGGTGCGTGCGCTTTCTGGAGTCAAAATCGTCGGCGGTCAGCAGAATCTGGGCTGTAAGTATCCCGAATCGCTCGAACTTTTTCTGGTACATCGCCATGAGCCTGGGCTGGCCCAGCGCCGCCAGGGCCTGGCGGTTGGCCAGCTCCTTTTTATCCAGGGCGCAAAGGGTATACCCCGCCGCCACGGCGCCGGAGCTGACCAAAATCACCTCCGTGCCGTTTTGTTTGATGCGAGCGATCAGCTCCACCAGCGCCGCCATCCGCTCCTTGGCCACGCGGTTTTGCTCGGTGAGCACGGCACTGCCGACCTTGATGACCAGCCGTTTCATACCCGTTTCCCCAAAATATCGGCCAACGCGAAGATGAGAGGGCGGATGTTGATCTGCGAAACCGAGGAGATTGCCATGACAAAGCGCGGATCGTTCTCTTCGCATTTGAATCCTAAGTAGTTTTCGTCGGCGCCGTAGGCTTTGAGCCCCTCGTTGGGGCAAAGTCCCATGCTCTCAAGCAGTCGCGCCATCTTCTCGTTGGCCTCCTCCGCGCCCACGGCGTCCACCCGTGTCAACGCCACGGCGTAGGGGCGCCCGGCCAGCTCGGCGCTGTAACGGGCGATCTCGGTTTTGAGCGCGGCGAACTGGTCGCCCACCTCCCGGTAGTTGGCGGCGTCAATCATAAAAAGCAGGGTCTTGGTGCGCTCGATGTGTCTTAAAAACTCAATCCCAAGTCCCCGCCCGTCGCTGGCCCCCTCAATAATACCCGGAATATCTGCCATCACGAAGCTCTGAAACTCGTCCACGGCCACCACGCCCAGCTTGGGGGTGAGGGTGGTAAACTCATAATCGGCTACCTCCGGATGGGCGTTGGAGACGGTGGCGATCAGTGTCGATTTGCCCACGTTGGGAAAACCCACCAGCCCCACGTCGGCAATGAGTTTGAGCTCCAGCCGTACCGTGCGCTCCTCGCCGGGCATACCGGGCTGGGCGTAGGTGGGGCGCTGGTTGGTGGAGGACTTGAAGTGAAAGTTGCCCAGGCCTCCTTTGCCCCCTTTTAAAAACTTCACCTTCTGGCCGTCCTCGGTCAGATCCAGCAACAGCTCACCCGTTTCGGCGTCAATCACCTGGGTGCCCGGCGGCACTTTGAGATAGAGCGATTCACCCGTTTTGCCCGCGCATTTGCGGGGCATACCGGGGCGGCCGTTTTTGGCCTTGAGGTGGGTTTTGCCCTTGAAGTGGGAGAGGGTGTCGCTGTTTTTGTCCACGACAAACCACACGTCACCCCCCCGGCCGCCGTCACCGCCGTCGGGCCCCCCTTTGGCCACGAACTTTTCGCGCCGAAACGAAGAGCATCCCTGGCCCCCTTTGCCGGAGCTGAGTTTAAGTTCTACTCGGTCTACAAACATAATAAAATTACCTTGGGTTTTTTGTTTAAAATATCAGAAACGTAAAAAAATGTAAAGAAGCCCGCCCCCGAAAGGGAGGGAAAGGTAGAGGAAAATTAAGCGGGGTAGACAGAGACTTTTTTGCGATGTTTGTCTTTGCGCTCATATTTGACCACGCCGTCGATCAGCGCGTAGAGGGTGTGGTCTTTGCCCATACCGACATTGTTGCCGGGATGGATCTTGGTGCCCCGCTGGCGGTAGATGATGTTGCCGGCGACAACGGCCTGACCGCCGACTTTCTTGACGCCGAGGCGGCGACCCGCCGAGTCACGGTTATTCTGGGTTGAGCCCTGACCTTTCTTGTGAGCCATGCGTTACTCCTTGAACTTTTATGCGATTTTGGTGATGCGAACGCGGGTGAAATCCCGGCGGAAACCGCGTTTGAGCTTGCTGTCTTTGCGGCGGCGCTTTTTAAAGATGATAATCTTGCGCTCGCGACCTTCGTTGATCACTTCCGCTTCAACGACGGCGCCCTCGACATAGGGGGTGCCGATCTTGAGGTCGTCGCCGTTTTCCACAGCCAGCACCTCTTTGATCTCGATTTTGCTTTTCGGCTCAAGGCCCATGTAGTCCAGGCGCAGAATGTCGCCCTCTTGAACCTTGTACTGTTTGCCGCCATGTTTGATGATTGCTGTCATCCCGTATTCCTTTTGATAAGTCGTGCGACGATTTTAGTGGCGAATTATACTCAACCTTAAATTAAGTAAAGTTTAATCTGCCAGGGCAACACACTCGATCTCCACTTTGGCCTCTTTGGGCAGTCGCGCCACTTCCACGGTGGAGCGTGCCGGCCGGTGGCCGCCCATGAAGCTTTCATACACGGTGTTCATGGCGGCAAAATCGTTCATATCCGCCAAAAAGACGGTGGTTTTGACAATCTTGTCCATACCGCTACCCGCCTCTTCAAGGACATGGCGCAGGTTGGTCAGCACCTGTTTGGTCTGTTCGATCACGTCGCCGTCGTTCATAGTGCCGTCGGGCCGCAGGGCGATCTGCCCGGAGGTATAAACCATGGCGCCCACCTTGACGGCCTGGGCGTAGGGGCCGATGGCGGCGGGGGCTTTGGTGGTGGCAACGGGGGTCATGAAAACTCCTTTGGTGTGGATCTTGAGACGCTATTTTACCAAACCCCTGCCACCTTTTTGCCACAAAAGGGGGATACAATCAAAATAAACGGGAGAAGAAACAATGGTACGACTCCTTTTGTGGCTGGCGTTGGGTGTTTGGGCCTTTGGCGGTTGGCACTGGCGTGACGAGGGG
>JAMOMS010000038.1 GCA_027067015.1 Campylobacterales bacterium
GAGTTGACCGCCAACCGTGGAGACTGTCTTAGTATTTACGGGGTAGCCAGAGAGTTGGCGACGGCGTTTGGACGCACCGTTCGGGCTTTTGAGGAGGTGCCTGAAGAGAGTCGTCATCTGGGAATCGGCAGGATTTTAAAACTGACACCCCAGGGGACGCCTGCCGTCGATCTGCACTATCACGCGCTCAAATGCACTGAATGGCGGGTGCCTTTGCGTCTGCGTCTACGTCTGGCCTGGGTGGAGGAGTCGGTACCCCAAAAGCGCGTGGATCTCTTTTTGGCCTACGCGACCCATACCACCGGTGTCATATTGAGGGCCTACGGCTTTAAAGCCCTTGCAAAAGGTAAAGATCAGGCGGTTTTGACGCTCAAAGAGCTCGACGGCGGTATCGGTGAGCTGGTGTGTGATGATCGTCGGGTCGCGTTGGTAGGGATCTGTCAAGATGACGATTTCAGGCCGTCTGACGAGGATGACGTGATGGTCTTTGAAGCCAGTTACGTGGCGCCCGATTTGATCGCCCCGGCGGTGAAAAAGAGCGGGTGGCGTACCGACGCGCTCTATTATCGTACGTCAAGGGGTAGTGAGCCGAATCTGACATTGGGGTGTCGCTATCTGATGACTCTATTACAAAAATATACGGACGGGGAGCTTTTTAGCGGCAGTTGCTCCTATCAGATCAAGCGCGATCCTTTGCGACTGGATATTACCGTGGAGGAGATTGCCCGCCTGGTGGGTCAGCCGATTGAGCTTTCCAGGGTGGTTCAGATTCTCTCCGGTCTTGGGTTTGGCATTGAACGAACCGAAGAGGGGCGGGTGGTTTTTGAGGTACCGTCCTATCGGCATGATATTCTCAACAGACAGGATGTCATTGAAGAGATTGTCCGTATGGTCGGGATTGACAATATTGCTGTCAAGCCGCTCTGTTTTGAGGAAGAGAACCGTTTAACCTATGACCAGCGGCGTTACCGTTTTATCCGTGATCTGCGTATGCGGGCCGTGGCGGAGGGCTTTTTTGAGACGGTGCACTACATTTTTTGCGACAACAGCCGTCTGAAAGCGCTGGGGTTTGAGCCGGTGGAGTCCGACAAGGCGCTTGTGAATCCGATTACCAGTGAAATGGACGGCCTGCGTCCCAGCCTGATGGTGACGATGCTTGATTCATTGAAGCGAAACGTGGCTTTTTCAAAAAGGCGGATTCCTCTTTTTGAAGTGGGACGGGTTTTCTCCAAAGAGCGGGAGGAGCAGTTTAATCTTTTACTGGTACATAGCGGAGAGAAAGAGGCGGAGACGGTGAGTAATAGCGGTAAACCCGCTTTGGTCGATTTTCCTTTCTTTGTTAACAAGCTCTCAGCGGTGATCGGTCCTTTTGAACTGCGCAATATAGAAGCGCCCAATGCGCTGGCGCACCCCTATCAGTGTGCTGTTGTGATAGTGGAAGGCAAGGAGGTGGGAGTAGTAGCCAAGCTTCACCCGGAAGTGGCAAAAGCGTATGATCTGCCCGACACCTATTTTGCGGAGATCGAGATACCGAAACTCACGCCGCCTCTTGTCTACGCGCAACATATGAGCGCTTTGACACCGGTGCAACGGGATTTGAGCGTCTTGGTTCCCAAAACCCTTAGTTACAGTGAGATCAAACAGGCGTTGTCAAAGAGCCTGCCCAAAGAGGTGGACCGGTTTTATCCGATCGATCGGTATTGGGATGAGAAACTGGGCGATCGGGTAAGTTTGACGCTCCGTTTTGTGTTAACCTCGATGGACGAGACGTTGGAAGAAGCGCAGATTAACGCCGTGATGGAAGAGGTGTTGGCGGTTCTGCAACAAGCGTGCGGGGCGGTGTTGCGATGAGATGTCTGAAGGTGGAGCCGGCCAAGGCGTTTGAGCTGGTGTGTGACGAGATTGCGGCGGACAAGTCGATTTCGCACCGATGCGCAATGTTCTCACTGCTTTCGGATAAAAAGAGCCGAATACGCGGTTTTTTGAGGGCGGAAGATACGCTCAATACCCTGAAAATCGTTCAGATGCTGGGGGCAAAAGTAGACGACGACGGTGTGGAGATTTGTATTACGCCTCCTGAGCGCATCAACGAGCCTGACGATGTGCTTGATTGCGGTAACTCGGGGACGGGTATGCGTCTTTTTTGCGGTTTGTTGAGTGCCGTGCCCGGACATTTTGTTTTGACGGGTGACAAATATTTAAGAAGACGTCCGATGCGCCGGGTGACGGGGCCGCTTGGCAAGATCGGGGCAAAGATAGACGGGCGGGAAAAGGGCAATCTGGCCCCTTTGGCTATCCGTGGCCGTGAGCTGAAAGCTTTTGAGTATAAAAGTACCATCGCCTCGGCGCAGGTGAAAAGCGCCATGATTCTGGCCGCTTTGCGGGCCGACGGCATAAGCTCTTTTAAAGAACCGGAGCTAAGCCGTGACCATACGGAGAGAATGTTAAGAGGAATGGGCGCGCGGATCGAGAGCGGTGAGAGCGTGACGATCCATCCGCTTCAAAAGCCTTTGGATCCTTTGGATATTGATGTGCCTTCAGATCCTTCCAGCGCCTTCTTCTTCGCCGTGGCCGCGGTCATCGTGCCCGATAGCAGGGTAGTAATTAAAAATGTCACTCTCAACCCCACCCGTATTGAGGCGTATGAGGTTTTGAAACGGATGGGGGCAAAGATTGATCTGATCCGTAAAGAGAATCGCTATGAGCCGATCGGTGATATTGCAGTAACCTATAACGGCCCTTTGCGCGGGGTTGAAGTGAGTGAGCGAATCGCATGGTTGATTGATGAATTGCCCGCTTTGGCGATTGCCATGGCCTGTGCCGAAGGGGTGAGTGTCGTCAAAAACGCGGCGGAGCTGAGGGTCAAAGAGTCTGATCGGATCGGGTGTGTGGTTGCCGGTTTGAGAAAGTGCGGCATTACTTGCCGGGAGTTTGAGGACGGGTATGAAATTGAGGGCGGAAAGTTGCAACCGGCCGTCATTGACAGTTGCGGTGATCACCGTATTGCCATGAGTTTCGCGATAGCCGGTCTGGTTGCGGGTATGGAGATCGAGGATACGGCCTGTATTGAGACCTCTTTCCCCAACTTTGTCGCTTTGCTTTCACGAATTACGGGGGTGTCTGCATGAAAATCGAACTGGCCAAGAGTTACGGATTCTGTTTTGGCGTCAAACGGGCCATCAGGATTGCCGAGGAGCATCCCGGCGCTTCGACGTTAGGGCCGCTTATTCATAACAATATGGAGATTGATCGACTCAAGCGCGATTACGATGTCTCGTTGGCCAATTCGCTGGAGGAGATCAAGGAGGGGCAGGCGACCGTGATTCGCACCCACGGCATTCCCAAAAATGACCTCAAAAAGCTCAAAGCCAAAGGGGGGGAGGTGATTGATGCCACCTGTCCTTTTGTGACCAAACCCCAGCAGATTGTGGAAAAGATGAGCGATGAGGGGTATGACGTGGTGATTTTCGGTGATGTTAACCATCCCGAGATCAAAGGAGTAATGAGTTATGCCAACGGGCCGGTTTACGCGATTTTGAGCGTGGAAGAGTTGGAGAAGATTACCCTAAGAGAACGGGTGGCGCTTGTGGCGCAGACGACCAGAAAGATTGAGGAGTATAACAAACTTATTGCCTATCTGGTGCCCAGGCACAAGGAGGTGCGCGTTTTTAATACCATCTGTAACGCGACCTTTGAAAACCAGGATGCCGCCAAGGAATTAGCGCAAAGAGCGGATGTGATGATCGTCATCGGCGGCAAACAGTCTTCCAACACCAAACAGCTCTATACTATCTGCGCCAGGTACTGTCCGGATACTTATCATATTGAATCGAAGGATGAACTGGAAAAGGGGTGGTTTGAGGGGAAAAAATTGTGCGGAATTACCGCCGGGGCATCGACCCCGGAGTGGATTATTGAAGAGATTATTGGAAAAATAAGAGAATTTAA
>JAMOMS010000039.1 GCA_027067015.1 Campylobacterales bacterium
CCGATGCAACCCTCTGACTATTTTGCCCGTCAAATCAGGCTCTGGGGGGATGAGCGACAGGAAGAGTTATCGCAAAAACGTCTTTTGATTGTCGGGGCCGGAGGCCTTGGCGGTACATTGATGACGGCGTTGGGAAGTAGCGGCATAGGGCGGATTGATCTGGTCGATTTTGATACGGTGGCCCTGCACAACCTGCACCGGCAGATTGTGTTTGATTTGGAGGATGAGGGTAAAAAGAAGGCGGAGGTTACGGCCCGGAGGGTGGAGGGGCGATGCCCCTTTGTCTCCGTAAGGCCGATAACCGTTGACTTTGAACGCTTTGCCCAGACGTCAGCCGAGCGTTACGACCTCATACTTGACGCCACCGACAATCTCCCCACCCGCTCACGCATTGATGCCTTCGCCAAAGCGCGGGGCGTGCCGTGGATTTACGCTTCGGTCGAAGCCTTTAACGGCCAGGTCTGCTTTATTGAGGAGAGCTCTTTTGAGGCGTTTGCCGTGGTGGAACGGGAGCCGGCCGGCATTGCCGCGCCGATGGTGATGCAGGTGGGGGCTTTTGAGGCCAACCTGGCTTTGCGCTACCTGGCCGGTCTACCGATAGAGAAAGATACGCTCTTTTATTTTTACTTTAACGAAGCGGGAGAGTTTGTTACCCAGAAGTTCGGGATGCCCAAGGCGTAAGCCTTAGAGCATGGCCCCTTTGATGATGTAGAAAATAATGGCCGAAACCACAGCGGCGGCGGGAACGGTGATGATCCACGCGGCGACGATCTTTTTGAGCGCGCTACGCTGGACATATTTGGTTTTGTAGACGTTTTTGAGCACTTTGGACTCTTTTTTGACCTCTTTTTCGAGGCTTTCTACCCGGTTGAAGAGGCTTACGATGCGCTCATAGTCCGCCTGGGTCTTCTCCTCTTTGGCTTCCAGGTCTTCAAGCTCTTTGCGTTGCGCTTCCAATGAGGCTTTGAGTTTATCCAGCTTCTCCTTCTCCTCTTCTATGCGGTAATCAAGCCGCTGGGTGCGATCGAGCCACTCTCTTAGGAAACCGACGCCGAATACCCCGCCAAGGGCGATGTGGGTGGAGCTGACGGGCAGGCCGAGCTGGGAGGCGATGATGACGGTAATGGCCGCCGCCAGCGCAATGGAGAAGGCCCGCACCTGGTCGAGTTCGGTAATCTCGCTACCGACGGTTTTAATGAGTTTAGGGCCATAAAGCGCCAGTCCCAAAGAGATGCCCACCGCGCCGATGAGCATGACCCATACGGGAATGGCCGCTTTGGTGGAGACGGTGTTGTGGGCCAGGGCGTCATAGATGCCGGCCAGGGGGCCGACGGCGTTGGCCACGTCATTGGCGCCGTGGGCGAAGCTCAGAAGCGCCGCGGCGAAGATAAGCGGGATGGTAAAGAGGCGGTTGACGCTCTCTCTACCCTCACTGAGTGAGTCGGCGTGTTTGCGAATCGTCGCTTTGACGGCAAAGAAGATGGCTACGGCACCCAGCAGGCCGATCCCCGCGGCGACGGGGAAGGGGAGTTTGAAGAGGTGCTTCATCCCTTTGAGAATCAGATAGGTCACGAATGCCCAGCCCATCACCGCTACGTAAAGCGGTACCAGCCGCATGGCGGCGGCTTTAGTGTCTTTTTGGAAAAGGATGGTCTTTTTGATGGCATACAAAAAGCCCGCGGCGATGGCGCCGCCCAGAATGGGGGAGATGACCCAGCTGGCCGCGATCTTGCCCATGGTGCCCCAGGAGACAATGGCGAAACTTCCCGCCGCGGCGATCCCGCCGCCCATAACGCCGCCCACAATGGAGTGGGTGGTGGAGACGGGGGCTTTGAGCCATGTAGCCAGGTTAAGCCACAACGCCGCCGCCAGCAGGGCCGCCGTCATGGCCCAGACAAAATATTCGGGGTGCGCGAATGCCGTGGGATCGATGATCCCTTTTTTGATGGTGCCGGTTACGTCCGCCCCGGCGATCAGCGCGCCGGCCGACTCAAAAATAGCGGCGATGATAATGGCGCCCATCATGGTAAGCGCTTTGGAGCCCACGGCAGGGCCCACGTTGTTGGCCACGTCGTTGGCGCCGATATTCATGGCCATATAGGCCCCAAAGACCGCCGCGACGGCCAAAAAAGGATTGCCCGGAATCTTATTCCATGTGGCAAGAAGCACGATGGCCATAAAGACCAGGGAAAGCCCCAGGCGCAAAAAGTCGCCCCGGCTCTTCTTGGCCGCCTTTTTTTGCATCTTCTCGAAGGTGTTGATCTCCATGTGAACCGCCTTTTTAGATTGGGTTATGAGAATGGTAACGCAATAAGATTACAAAACGGTAGCAAACGCTATCTTAAGTTGCGGTTGGCGTGCGCGACTCAAAGCAGAACAACCCGGTTCCTCCCCAAGTGTTTTCCCTGGTAAAGGGCGGTGTCGGCCCGTTTGAGGGCGGCATGGAAAGATTCACCCTCCCGCATGATGGTGCCGCCGGCCGTTACGGTTAGAGGAAGATTGCCGTGTCTGCATCGGGTTGGGTGGGTGGCGATGATCTGGCGGATTCGCTCCGCGGCAGTCTGAAGCGTGGCAGGATCGGCCCTTTTGAAAAGGAGTAGGAACTCTTCTCCTCCCCAGCGTACGGCGATGCCGTTAGAAAGGTTTTTCTGAAGCGATGTGGCCACCTGGGCAATAGCTGTATCGCCGCAGTCGTGACCGTAGGTGTCGTTAAAAGCTTTGAAGTGGTCGATGTCTACCAGTAAAAAAGCGGGATTTTCCCAACCGTTTTGTCGTGATTCGATCTCTTTTTGCATTTCGTAAACGAAACGCCGGTTGTACAATCCGCTGAGCGGATCGATGTAGACGTGGCTTTCGAGTTGATCCTGATGGGCTTTGGCGTAAAGGGCGTAAAGGTACGAAAGAGCGCTCAAAACGGCAAGAAACACGAAGAGGTTGAGATGGTGTATAAGCGAAAGGGTTTCTTGGCTGACGGAAATTTTTGGTGTTTTGAAAAGGGGTGAGACATCGATGAGGAGGGCAAGAGAGATGACCAGGAAAATACGAAAAAGATAGACGCTTTGGCGGTAAGTAAATATGAAGAAGGGCAAAACGGCCAGTACGTAAATATAGTATTCAAACCCCGCGTCTTTGCCAAGGTAGTAGGTGGCCAGCAGGTTGTGCCCGATCAGCTCAGTAAAAACCAGCCACCCTATCAGGCCGTCGTTGCGGGTCTCGATGGTCTGTAATCCCAGTCCGAAAATAGAGTACCAGTAAATGAAAACACTAAAAACGTTGATAAAGGCCATGACGGGCAGGTTGATGAGAAGAAACAGGGGAATGAACAGCGCGTGGACAAGACCGGCCGAACAGAGGGCGTAAAAGCCTATTTTCCAATAGAAATTCTCGATCTGAAGCCGCGCCCAGAGCGTTTTGAAGTCGGTCACCGTTTTCCCCCTCAGAACGTGCGTTCCGATTCTATCGAAATATTTATTTGATAGGGGTAAAAATTAGTAAAGATTTTTTATCAAAAGAGGAGTTTTGGAAGGGGGTTGAAGGGATGGATCGGCGGACGGCGCCACAGCGCCGCTTACCAGTGTACCTCGGTGGTAAACATATATTTGGTTTCGTCTTTGCTCTCATCGTCGGTGTCAATATCAAAGACGTTGGCGATGAACTTGACGTTTTTGTTGTAGGTGTAGGTGACACCGCCGATGATCTCGGTGCGGTCGTTGTCGCTATCGCCGCTCTCGTCCGTCCAGCAGTCGTAGCGGCCAAGCAGGGCCCATTTGTGGGCGGGACGGAACTCGGCGTTGAAGCTGTAGCCGTTGCCTTCGTGGCTCTCGCCGTTGTTATCCGCGTCGTAATACATTCCAGCCAGCAAAAACATGGGTTGGTTGTAGACGGCGTGAATGCCGTACCAGTTGAGATCTTCGCCCCCTTTGTAGTCCTGGTTGAGCTGGCCGAGG
>JAMOMS010000040.1 GCA_027067015.1 Campylobacterales bacterium
GGAAGTGGCGCGCCTGTTTGGCGGGGCCTACCTAAAACAGGGGGGCGGGGTTGACCGCAAAAAGCTGGGCGCGTTGGTTTTTGCCGACGAAACAGCCCGGCGGGAGCTGGAGGCACTGCTTCATCCCAGAATTTTTGAGGCCATCGCCAACGAGAGCGAAAAACATGACGCCCTGGGCGGCCCCTATATTATTGATATTCCCCTCTTTTACGAGCGGGGTCACTATCCCATAGACAAAGTGGTGGTGGTTTACGCGCCCCGCGCCTTGCAAAAAGAGCGCCTGATGCGGCGGGAGGGGCTTGATGAGGCATCTGCCGAGGCGCGGTTAAATGCACAGATGGATATCGAAAAGAAACGGCAGATGGCCGATTGGGTCATCGATAACAGCGGCAACCTTAAACAACTTCAGCGTGAGACCGAACGGGTTTTCCACGAAATTACCCATTAACGGTTATCTAATTAATTATCTCGCTTAATATAAGCATCCCTTAAGCCATGGTATAATTTTCGGATTTTTTTTGGGAAGGAATGTGATGACGGTTGCCAAATACTCCGCCAACGGCAATGACTTCGTGATCTTTCATACATTGGCGCAAAAAGATCGCGCGGAGCTGGCCCGTCGTCTGTGCCATCGCCAGGAAGGAGTGGGCGCGGACGGGCTGATTGTCCTTTTGCCCCATCCGACACTGCACTTTCAGTGGCAGTTTTACAATGCCGACGGCAGTGAGGCCGCCATGTGCGGCAACGGGAGTCGCGCCGTGGCCCACTACGCCTATGCAAACGGTCTGGCACCGGCGTCCATGCGCTTTTTGACCGGCGCCGGCGAGATTTCAGCGGAAGTGGAGGGTGATGTTGTCACCAGTCAGTTGACGCCGCCGCTTCTTATGGACAATGCCATTGACGATCGGGGAGAACGCTGGTGGAAAATTGACACCGGCGTGCCCCATCTGGTGGCTTTGCGTCAAAGCGTGGCCGATTTTGACCTGGCCGAGGCACGCCGTTTGCGTCAGGCTTATGACGCCAATGTCAACATCTGCGCCCTGGAGGGTGACACGTTGTATGTGCGCACCTATGAACGGGGCGTTGAGGATGAGACGCTGGCTTGCGGTACCGGCATGGCGGCCTGTTATTACCGTTTGAGCAAGGAGAGCGGCGACACCCGCCCCCGACGGGTCGTTCCGACAGGCAGGGAGGCGGTGGAGCTGGCCTGGCGTGATGAGGTATTGACGCTCAAAGGGACGGTACGTAAAATCTTTGACGCCCATATTGACAAGGGAGAGATTTTATTTTGATGAGAAAGTGGTTTTTGTTTATGTTTTTGGCGACGGCGTTGCTTGCAGTCGAAGCCGTCAAAAGTTTTCCGAAAAGCTATTATCAGATCAAGGATCAGAAGCGTCAGAAAGAGATGTTTGTCAAAACTCTCTATCCGCTCATTGTCAATGCGGAGCAGAAGATCAAGAGAGAGCGGGCCTTTGTGGTTCGCTTTTTTGACAAGCTCTCGCGCGAAGAGATTGTGACACCGGGAGAGGTAAACGCCCTTAAGGCTCTGGCGAAGAAGTATAGAATCAAAAAACTTTACGACAAAGAGGCCTATTTGAGAAAAGTCGACACCATCCCCGTCTCGCTGGTGCTGGCGCAGGCGGCGGTGGAGAGTGACTGGGGTCGAAGCCGTTTCGCCCGGGAAGCCAACAACCTTTTTGGGGAGTGGACCTGGGGCAAAAAAGGGTTGGTTCCTCAAAATCGGGATGAGAATAAAACCCATAAAATCCGAATGTTTGACTCTTTGGAGGCTTCCGTCGCCTCCTATATGCGCAATCTCAACCGCCACTGGGCCTACAAAGCGTTTCGGACAGCCCGTTATGCGGCCAGAAAGAGCGGTAAAGTGTTTGACGGCTTGACGGCGGCCGGTTATTTGACGCACTATTCGGAGCTTAAAGAGAAGTATACGGCCATACTCAAATCGGTTATCGCCCGCAACGGCTTTGTCTTGTATGACGGGCAGAAAGCTGAAGAGAGAGCCTCAAAACAAAAGGGCGAAGTCGCCTTTTTGTGTGAGCCTTTGAGCAGTCGTCTGCTTAAAGACCCACAGCTTTGATCGCCTCGGCCTGGTAGTGGGCTATAAGCGGGTCGATCACCTCATCCAGCAATCCCCCCTCCATGATTTCGTTGAGTCGATAGAGTGTGAGGCCGATGCGGTGGTCGGTGATGCGGTTTTGAGGATAGTTGTAGGTGCGAATCCGCTCACTTCTGTCGCCTGAACCGACCTGCGCTTTGCGGTCGGCGCTGGCGGCGGCGAGCTGTTCTTGCATCTGTTTTTCATAGAGCCTGGCTTTAAGGATTTTGAGGGCTTTTTCGCGATTTTTGTGTTGGGATTTCTCATCCTGGATCGCCACCACCAGGCCCGTGGGTATATGGGTAATGCGCACCGCCGAGTCGGTGGTATTAACCGACTGGCCGCCGCATCCGCTGGAGCGGTAGACATCAATCTTTAAATCACCCGGGTTGATCTGCACATCCACGTCCTCCACTTCGGGCAAAACGGCCACCGTGACCGCGGAGGTGTGAATACGCCCCTGGCTCTCCGTGGCGGGAATCCGCTGAACCCGGTGGGTGCCCGCCTCGTATTTGAGGCGGCTGTAGACGCTGTCGCCTTTAATCAGCGCCACGATCTCCTTATAACCGCCCGCCTCGCTCTCACTGGAGCTCTCAATAGAGATCTTCCACCCCTTGTTTTCGGCGTAGCGCACATAGGCGCGAAAAAGGTCGCCCACAAAAAGGGCCGCTTCGTCGCCGCCGGTGCCGGCCCTGATCTCAAGGTAGATGTTCTTGTCATCGTTGGGATCTTTGGGGATCATGAGCCGTTTGATCTCTTCGGCCATCATCTTTACTTCGGGTTCGAGGCTCTTGAGCTCTTCGGCGGCCAGTTCGCCGAGTTCAGGATCGGAAAGAAGGCTTTTGTTCTCTTCAATCGCCTCCACGGCGTCGATATAGGCGCGGGCCTTCTCTACCAAAGGAGTCAGCTCGGACTGCTCTTTGGAAAGCGCCGTCATCTTTTTGATGTCGTCGGTGATCTCGGGACTGCTAAGCAGGCGGTTGATCTCTTCGTAGCGGTCGATAAAGGGTTGCAGTTTCTCTTTGAGCATCGTCAATGCTTTGTGCTGGGATGATTGTTGGAAGAAAGCGTGCCGGGTACGCCCCGGCGGGCGGAAGGTTAGGCGCTGAGCGCGTTGACTTTGGCCATCAGGCGGCTCACTTTGCGAGACGCCGTGTTTTTCTTGAGGATGCCTTTGTTGACATATTTATGAAATTCGCGGTTGGCCACTTTGACCGCTTCGACGGCTTTCTCTTTGTCGCCGGCCTCTACCGCGGCCAGTACCGCTTTGGTGATGTTTTTGATGCGGGTTTTGTACCAGCGATTGCGCTTGGTGCGCTTTTCGGTTTGGCGGATTCTTTTCAGTGCAGATTTGTGATGTGCCATATGGTATAATCCTTGTTCTTGGAAAATTTTGGGGAATCATAGCTTAAAGCTTATTAAAATTAAATTAAATGTAAGAATTCCGAAATTGTGTGAAGGAGACAAATTGAAACTCTTTGGAACCGACGGGGTACGGGGGCTGGCAGGACGGAAACTGGACGCCTTTTTGGCCATGAAACTGGCGATGGCGGCGGGTATCTACTTTAGAGAAAGCGCCAAGACCAATAAAATTCTGGTGGGTAAAGATACCCGACGAAGCGGTTATATGATCGAAAACGCCCTGGTTAGCGGATTGACGGCGGTGGGGTATAACGTCATTCAGATCGGCCCCATGCCCACGCCCGCGATCGCTTTCTTGACCGAAGACATGCGTTGTGACGCGGGGATTATGATCAGCGCCAGCCACA
>JAMOMS010000041.1 GCA_027067015.1 Campylobacterales bacterium
TTTGTTGGTGGATGATGAGAAACAGTTGGCCGAACTGGTGGCCTCCATCGGGCCCGACACCCCTGTGGCGATCGATACCGAAACCGACTCGTTGGATGTACGGCAGGCCGATTTGGTGGGCTTTAGTTTCTGTTTTGAGGAGGAGAGGGCCTACTATGTGCCCGTGGGACACTCCTATCTTGGGGTCGGCCGACAGGTGAGCGTTGAGACAGCCAAAAAGGTGCTGGAAGCGTTGATGGCGCGCCCTTATATCGGTCATAATCTCAAGTTTGACCTGGGGGTATTGCGCCACCGGATGGGGCTGGATTGGCGTCAGCCGCTGGCCGATACGATGATTCTGGCCTGGTTGGCGGATCCCGAGGGGGCCGTGGGGCTGGACAAGCTGGCGGCGCGCTACTTCAACCACGAGATGATCGCTTACGACAAGACGGTCAAGCGGGGTGAGACCTTTCGTTCCGTTCCGATTGAGGAGGCGGTCAAATACGCCGCCGAGGATGCCTGGATGAGTTATCGGCTCTACTTCAAGCTAAGCGAGCGGCTCAGGCTCCAGGGGGCGGAGGCGTTGCTGGGTGAGGCCAAAGAGGTGGAGTACCCCTTTATTAGGGTATTGATGGGGATGGAAGATCGGGGCATCGCGCTGGATGTGGATCGGCTTAAAAGCATAGGTGAGGAGATTGCCGGGCGCATTGTCGCGCTTAAAAGGGCCATTTATGAGGAGACGGGAAGGGAGTTTAACCTCAATTCACCCAAGCAGATGGGCGAGGTGCTCTTTGGTGAGTTGGGACTGCCCGGCGGCAAACGGACCAAAAGCGGCGGCTACAGCACCAATGAGCAGGTGTTGGAAAAGCTAAGAGACGCCCACCCGGTGATCGGGAAAATTCTGACCTACCGGGAACTGCACAAACTCCAAAGTACCTATGTTGAGCCCCTTTTGAAGCTGGCCCAAAGCGACGCGAAGCGCCGGGTGCACACCTCTTTCGTGCAGACCGGTACCGCCACGGGGCGGCTGGCGAGCAAAAACCCCAATTTGCAGAACATTCCGGTGCGCACCGAAGAGGGACGGCGGATACGGGAAGCTTTCGTGGCTGGGGAGGGCAAACGGCTGATCGGTATTGACTACTCCCAGATCGAACTGCGTCTGTTGGCGCACTTTAGCGAAGACCCGGTGTTGACACAAGCGTTTGAGGAGGGCAAAGATATCCACTTGGAGACGGCGATCAAGCTCTTCGGCCCCGAGGAGGCCGAGGCCAAGCGGGATATCGCCAAGACGGTCAACTTCGGCCTGCTTTATGGCATGGGAAGTCGCAAACTGGCCCAGACGCTCGGTATCTCCACGGCGGAAGCCAAGAGGATTATTGAGAACTACTTCGCCTCTTTCCCGACGGTCAAAGGCTTTTTGGCCGAGGTGGAGACGCGGGCGAAAGAGGAGGGGTATGTGCAGACCCTGCTGGGACGCCGCCGCTACTTCGACTTTGCCCGCGCCACGCCGATGCAACAGGCCGCCTATTTGCGGGAGGCGGGCAATACCGTCTTTCAGGGGAGCGCGGCCGATCTGATCAAATTGGCGATGCTCACGATCGACGAGACGATCCGGCAGGAGCGTCTGGACGCGGCCATTTTGCTACAGATCCACGATGAGCTGATTATCGAAGCCGATGAGGCGCAGGCCCAAAGCCTGGCGGAGCGCTTTTCGGCGATGATGCGGCGTGCGGTGACGCTGAAAGTGCCGCTGGAGACCTCTGTGTATGTCGGTAGACGGTGGAGTGAACTGAAGTAAAACTTACGTATAAAGGGGTGGAAAGGGGATTAACCGCCCTGCTACCCCCTTTTGGATACTATAATCCCAACTGAATAACGGAGTCACTTCCTATTATGAAAAAAATTGTCCAATTCCTTCTTTCCATGCACGGCGCTATTGTGATGATGCTGGTTTTCGCCTTTGCCATCGGGACGGCTACTTTTATTGAAAACGATTTTGGCACCCAGACCGCCAAAGCCCTGGTTTACAACGCCCGCTGGTTTGAGTTTCTGCTCTTTTTGCTGGCGTTGAACCTGGTGGCCAATATCGTGCGTTTTAAGATGTGGCAGTCGGGCAAGCGGCTCATCTTCATTTTTCACGTCGCCTTCTTGATCATTCTTGCCGGATCAGCCATTACCCGGTATGTGGGGTATGAGGGCATCATGCATATCCGTGAGGGGGCCGTCAGCGACACGATTATCAGCGACCGTACCTATCTGCAGTTGGAAGTTCTCAAGGGGAACAAACGCTATACCTACGATCTGCCGGTGCTTTTTTCCAAAATCGGCGACAACCGGCTTAGCCGAAAGATCCGTCTGGGAGATGAGACCCTGACGCTTTCGGTGCTTGGGTATGTGCCGGACGCGGTGGAGAAGGTGGTGGAAGATCCCAAAGGGGAACCGATGGTGGCGATGATGGTAGCCGACGGCGCTGTTTCCCGCCAGGTGCGTTTGACACCCTCCGATCCGGTGGAGACCCCCGCCTTTGTCATTGCCCTGCAAAAGGCGCCCCAAACCCAAAAACCGGTTATTTTGCTTCGTTTCGAGAAAGAAAAACTGGTGGCCGATCTGCCCTTCGCGCTTCAAACGCTCGATATGGCCGACCGGCATGCCGGTATGGTACCGCAAGGCAAAGCGGTACTGCAAACCCGTATGCTCTACAGCGGTTCTGGGGTGAACTTTGTAATCAAATCGGCCTATCCCCACGCGCGGGTGACGCTTGTGAGCGCCAAGAAAAACGCAAACGCCCCGATGCAGAGGGCGCAGGACGCGGTGAAAGTCAAAGTGGCATTGGATGGAAAAGCCAAAGAGGTGACGGTGTTTGGAACCCACGGTCAGCCCGGCGATCCGGCGACGGTACGCCTTGGGGAGTGGCACGTTTCGGTGCGTTACGGCTCACGCGTCATCAAACTCCCTTTCGCCCTGAAGCTGATCGATTTTCAGCTTGAGCGCTATCCCGGTTCCATGAGTCCCTCTTCCTACGCCAGCGAAGTGGAGGTGATTGACAAGGAGAAGGGTGTGAAGATGCCCTTTAGAATCTACATGAACCATGTGCTTGATTACCGGGGATACCGCTTCTTCCAAAGCTCTTACGACATGGACGAGAAGGGCACCATCCTCTCGGTCAACCACGATCCGGGTACCCTGCCCACCTATATCGGTTACTTCCTGCTGGCGTTGGGGATGTTCGGTTCGCTCTTTGTCTACAAAGGGCGCTTCCAGGCGCTGGCAAGGCGGGCGAGAAAGCTTCAGTCCCAAAGCGCGGCCGTCGTGTTGACGGCGGGACTGGCCCTTTGGGGGGCGCAACCCATCTACTCAGCCCCAACGCCGGATCTGCCCAACATCTCCGCCGAGCACGCCGAGAAGTTCGGGGCGTTGATGGTGCAGGACAACGGCGGGCGTATTGAGCCGCTGGATACCCTGGCCAGAGAGGTTTTGCGCAAAGTGACCCGAAGCGAAGAGCGCTTCGGAATGAACGCCGACCAGGTCTTTTTGGGGATGATCGTGCGCCCCAAAGCGTGGCAGAACGTGCCGATGGTGAAGATCTCTTTGCCGGGGGTAAACAAACTGATCGGCATTGATCCGTCCAAAAAGTACGCGACCTTCAACGACTTTTTTGACGCCGACGGCAATGTCTACAAACTGGCTAAAAGGGTAGAGGCCGTTACCCGCAAGCGACCCGCCGAACGCTCCAAGCTGGACAAGGAGATTCTCAAAGTGGATGAGCGGGTCAACGTGATGTACATGACCTTTACCGGCTCACTGCTTCGTATTTTTCCCAATCCCAGAGACAAGACGGGTCGCTGGTACGCCCCCATTGACGCCATCAAACACTTCGATCCCAAAAGCGGCGCCTTCGTGCAGGCGATTTTGGCCGGGTATTTCGGCAGTGTGGACGAGGGGATCAAAACCGGCAAGTGGGACAAAGCCGACAAGGCGCTGGATGTGATACGCGAGTACCAGGATTTCTACGGCGCGGCCATTATGCCCTCCAAGGGGCGGGTTAAAGCGGAGCTCTTTTTGAACAAGGCCAAACCGTTCCAGCGGCTGGTGCCCCTTTATTTGCTGGTGGGGCTGGCCCTGCTCTTTCTGGCCATCTTTCACATTATCAAACCCGCCTTCAACCTCACCTGGCCCACCCGCATCGGCATGGCGGTGTTGATCGGCGGCTTTTTGATTCAGACGGCGGGGTTGGGGCTTCGCTGGTATGTGGCGGGTCACGCCCCCTGGTCCAACGGATACGAGTCGATGCTCTATATCGGGTGGGCGACCCTGTTGGCGGGGTTTGTCTTCTCCCGCCGCTCTCCCATTACCCTGGCGGCTACGGCGATTTTGGCGGGGCTTATTTTGTTCGTGGCGCATCTAAACTGGCTCGATCCCGAGATCACCAACCTGGTGCCGGTGCTCAAATCCTACTGGCTCATGATCCACGTGGCGGTTATTACCGCCAGTTACGGCTTTTTGGGGTTGGGGGCGCTTCTTGGGTTCATTACCCTGTGGCTTTACATCATTAAAAAGGGTGAGAACCGGGCCAACATTGAGCGCTCCATCCGTGAGCTGACCTATATCAATGAGATGGCGCTGATCGCGGGGTTGGCCCTGCTGACGGTGGGCAACTTCCTGGGCGGCGTGTGGGCCAACGAGAGCTGGGGACGCTATTGGGGCTGGGACCCCAAGGAGACCTGGGCGCTGGTGACCATTCTGGTCTACGCGGCGGTGGTCCATCTGCGCTTCATTCCCTCCATGAAAGGGATATTTGCCTTCAACGTCGCCTCACTGCTGGCTTTTAGTTCGGTCATCATGACCTACTTTGGCGTCAACTACTACCTTAGCGGTATGCACTCCTACGCCAAAGGGGACCCGGTACCGGTACCCACCTTTGTTTATTATGTCATCGCCGTGGTGGCACTTACCATCGCGTTGGCGTGGCGGAAACGGAAACTATTGCCGTTAAAAGAACAAGAGGCCTAATCCCCCAACTTTTCTTGGGGGATGGCGGGAATAACTACTTTTTAAACCACCCCTTGATCTTCTCAAACGCCGACTCAAAAACACTTTCATGCGGTTGGGACTCAATGCCGAAGCTCTCCTGGAGTTTGTGCAGGAGCTCTTTTTGCTCGTCGTTCAGTTTTTTGGGGTAGACAATGCGGATTTGCGCGATCAGGTTGCCAAGCTGGCCGCTGTGGACGTTGCGAACCCCTTCGTTTCTGAAGACAAACTGCTGTTTGTCCCTGGCGCCCTGGGGAAGTTTAAGCTCTTTTTTGCCCCGTAACGTGGGAATCTCGATGGTATCGCCCAAAACCGCCTGGGTAAAGAAGACGGGCACCTCCAGGTAGATATCGTCCCCGTGGCGGACAAAGTGCTCATCCTCGTCGACGTAAAAGGTGACGTACAGGTCGCCCCGTCTGCCGTCGTTGGCCACGTTGCCCGCCCCCGGAACCCGCAGGCGGTTGCCGTCGTCGACCCCTTCGGGAATCTCGACGGTCACGGTGGTCTCCACCTCCTCATAGCCCCGTCCGGCGCACTTGGCGCACTTTTGCTTGACGGTTTTGCCCGCCCCGTGACAACGGGGGCAGGTCTGGGCGAAGGTCATGAATCCCTGGCGCATATAGACCTGCCCCTGTCCCTGGCAATAGTCGCACACCTCTACCTCGCCCCCTTCGGCCCCGGTACCGCCGCACGCTTCGCAGGGTTTTTTGTAGCGGTAGCGTAGCTCTTTCTTGCATCCAAAGATCGCCTCTTTGAAGCTGATCTGCATCTGGGCCGAGAGATCGAGGTTGTACTTTTCGCCTGATCCTTTGGATCGTCTGCCGTTAAAACCGCCGCCAAAGACCGACTCAAAGATAGCGGAGAGATCGTCCATAATGTCTTCGTAGCTTTGGTTCTGGTAGCCGTGGAAACCCTGCCCTTCAAGGCCCGCTTTGCCGTAGCGGTCGTAGACGGCCCGCTTCTGTTCGTCGCTGAGCACCTGGTAGGCTTCGTTGATGAGTTTGAACTTCTCTTCGGCCTCTTTGTCCCCCGGGTTGCGGTCGGGGTGGTACTTGAGCGCCAGTTTGCGGTAGGCCTTTTTGATCTCGGCCTGGGTGCAGGTGCGCTCCACCTCCAAAATCTCGTAATAGTCCATCTCTGTCAAAAAAAAGCTCCTGAAGTAGTCTGAAGAAAGATTTTTCTGCGCGATTTTATCATAATTGAAGTACAATGCCCATGAGATGCAAAAGCAAAAACGAAACAAGATTGAACGGCTCAAAGCGGCACGGCGCCCATACGACGCCCAAAGCGTGCTCAAAGAGGAGAGCGGCGCGCGGATGGATGAGGATCTGCGCTTTTTTTTGAAAAACTTCGGCATATACAATCATAAACTGGCGCCGGAGCGTTACGTTTTGCGCCTGCGGATACCGGGTGGGACGCTAAAGAGGGAACATTTTGCGAAAACGGTGGAGACGGCCGAGGCGCTGGGTGCCGGTTTGACGGTAACGGCCAGGGCCCAACTGGAACTGCACGGACTGTCGTTTCCTGATGCGCTGGAAGCCTACCGCCGTTTGGAGGCGGCGGGGTTGACCAGTTGGCAGACCTTTAGCGACAATGTGCGCAATATTCTCACCCATCCGCTTGACGGCATCGGCGCCGACGGGTTGATCGCGTGTGGGGAGGCGCTTACAGCCATGGAACGCCTTTATCTTAAACAACCCGAGTGGGTGGGGATGTTGCCGCGCAAGTTCAACGCCGTTTTGGCCGGACACCGCCATATGCCCTTTTCACCCTTTGCCAACGACCTGGCCTTCGTGGTTGCCCAAAAAGAGGGGGAAGTGGGCTTTAACGTCTACGCGGGGGGCAAGAATACCGAAGGGGCGCGCTCACTGGATCTTTTTGTCACGCCGGATGAGGCGCCGGCGCTTTTTAAAGCGGTGCTGAAATTTTACAAAGAGGCGGGCCCCCGGGAGAGTCGCAGTCGCGCCCGGCTCTTTCATATGATGGAGAGCATGGGGCTCAAGGCTTTTCGGGAGGGGATAACGGCCCGTTTTGAGGCAGACGCGAGGGCTGAAGGCGAGAGCCTTTTTGAGGGGGTGAGGGTTTTAAAAGAACGGGAGCCTCTTCAAAACGGTAAAGTCGCTTTGCGTTACATGAGCCGGTGGGGTGAGCTGGATATGGTCATGGCCAAAGAGGTGTTGGCGATCTGCCGGGAGCAGAAAATCGAGACCATCCGTCTGGGGGCCGACCAGAACCTCTACCTGCCGGGTGCCGAAGGGGCAACCCCTCGTTTGCAAGCGCGTCGCTACGGCGGGATGCTGGCCTGCACCGGCGCGAGGCGGTGTGTCTATTCGCTTACTGACAATCAGGCGGTGTGCGAGGCGTTGGATTTAAAAGAGTGCGAACGGCTGGGTATTACCGTGGGGCTGAGCGGTTGCCTGAAAGGGTGTGGCCGGCACGCCTTTTCGGATATCGGGCTGGTGGGTATCCGTACCAAACTCTACGGGCCGACGGTGGAGCGGGGGGTGCGGCTCTATCTGGGGGCCGAGCCCTCCCGGCCGGCGCGTCCCGGTCGGCTGATTTTGTACGGCGTGCCCCTTAGAGCGCTTAATGGGATGCTGGGGGTGATTACAGCGCTGTTTGAAGCCTCCGGCCACCGCCGTTTTGAGTGTTTTGCCAAAGAGGAGCTCAACCGTTTCAGCGAGCCGGCTTTGGCCTTTTGGCTCCTTTACAACCTGGCGCTCAGCCAAAAAGAGGCGCCCCTTTTGCCCCTGCCCAAAGAGCGGAACGCGGATGAAAAGGCGCTTTTTGCGTCCCGTGTGACGGATGAGACGGTACGCCGGGCTTTGGAGACGCAAGAGGCGTACCCCTTTAGAGAAGCGATCGTTTTGCTGGAGCGCAGACTCTTTCAGATTGCATAACCTGCCCCATCTTTGCCACATTTTGGCGTTACAATCGTTGCAAGATCGACGATTGGAGGTACGCTATGAGGGCATATATCAAACGATGGATCGCGCTTTTGGCGCTCTTTTTCGCGCCGGCGCTCTTTTGTGCGGAGGAGGCGCCCAAAATTCCCGCCCCGCCCAAAGGGGCGCTTAAATATACCGTTATGGTACAAAGTTTCGAGAACCGGGCCGGTTGGAGCGGTGACTGGGCGTTGGGGGAGGGCATGACGACGGTGATGACCGATATGCTCAAGCAGTCGGGCTGGTTTACGGTATTGGGTGACGCTTCCATGCGCAAAGCGGCCATGGCCGAGCAGGATTTCGCCGCGGGCGGCCGTGTGATTCGGGGTAAAAAGACGCCCAAAATGGGCCGGATGACCCCGGCGCAACTTCTGCTTAAAGGGGTGGTGACCAATGTGCAGGAGACCGGTAGCGGAGGCGGCGGCATCAACTTCATGGGGGTCTCCATCGGGGGTAGCGGCGGCCAGGCGCAGATGAACTTCACCATCTACCTGGTCAACAGCGAAACGGGCCAGGTGGTCGCCTCCAAAAGCATTGTGGGCAAGTCGGGCCGCAAAGGGTTTCGCCTGGGCTATTACGGCTCTGATCTGGGCGGTTTGACGGGACGGTTTGGCGGACAGGTCAAAGACAACGTGATGGAAGCGGCCGAAAACGCCCTGGGCCAGGCGTTGGCTTTTATTGTTCGGCAACTTGACACGATCCCGTGGGAGGGGACGATCATTCTGAAAAAAGGGAACCTGCTTATCGCCAACCGCGGGGCCCGTGAAGGGGTGACGGTGGGGCGTATCTTTGCCGTGGGCAGTATGGAGCAATTGATCGATCCCGATACCGGCGAGGTGCTGGATATGGATATGAACAGGGTCGGGACGGCCAAAGTGGTGAAAGTCAAACAGAAAGTAAGCTATCTGAAACCTTTGGAAAACGGCGGGGCGATGCAAAAAGGGATGAGCATCTTCCCCCTTGAGTGAAAGGAGCGGTTATGAAAATGGGTATAACGGCACTGTTTTGCCTGACAGCGGGGAGTGTTTGGGCGGGTACGTTGAGTGCCTATCAGGTGATGTTCGAGACCACCGACTGTAACGGTCAGACAGGCTTTGCCAGCGCGAAGATTGAGCAGATCTACCGCATTGAGCCCGCCGGTTGTACGGGGCCTGACGGGAAGCCGATCAAAAAGATACTTCTTAAAAACGGGCAGGGGAGTTACGACGTGCTTCTGCTCAGTGACGAGTCGGCCCGGGAGGTGATGGGAGAGATCAGGGCGTATATGCGCGCCAAACGCAAAATGGTTGAAAACGGCAACGCTTTGGTTATTACACACTAAAGGGCGGGGGCTTTTGCTACAATAGCCCCCATGAAACCCAAAGTCGAAAGTTTTGAGAATCTGGTTGAGGCGCTGGAGGCACTGCCCTCTATTGGGAAGAAGTCGGCAAGGCGCATGGCCTACCATATGGTGATGGAAGACCATTTCGCCGCCATGAAGATCGCCCACGCCATCGAGCGGGCGGTTGAGCGGGTGGGGCGGTGTGAGCGGTGCGGCGCCATGAGCGAGGATGAGCTCTGCCCGGTATGCGCCGACGAGACGCGGGATCAGTCGCTTTTGTGTCTGGTTGAGCATCCGGCGGATATTCAGCAGATTGAGAGCAGTGGGGAGTATACGGGCACCTATTTTGTGGTTGGATCGGCCCAGGGGCTGGATGAGGGGCGCCTGATTGAGCGGGTGGAAGAGGGGGTAGAAGAAGTTATTTTCGCCTTTCCCCCCTCTATCGCTTCAGACGGTTTGATACTCTATATCGAGGAGAAGCTCAAAGGGTACGACCTGGTCTTTACCAAGATCGCCCAGGGGGTGCCTACCGGGGTGAGCCTGGAGAATGTCGATATGCTCTCGCTCTCTCGGGCACTGCAGGAACGGGTGAAGGTTTAAAGCGAAAGCGCCGGGCGCATGGCCCTCTCAATGGCCTCAAGCCCATAGCGATGGTCGGTGAAGTGATCGAAAGCCAGAATGCCCTGTTGCAAAAGCATCTCACTGCCGTCGAAAAAAGGGAGGTTTAAAGAGGCCGACAGACGCAAAAAGGGGGTGGTTTTGCCATAAATCACTTCCACGGCCAGGGCGCTTCGGCTTAGCGTCTCTTTAAGCGGTGTTTCGGGCATGGGGAGGCTCTCATCCTCCAGCCCCGCGGAGGTGGTGTTGATGACGGCGTCGAAAGAGGCGGGATCGAACGCTTCCCATGTCACGGTTTTAAAACCCGCTTCCTCAAACCACTGCAGGCGTGAAGCGGAGCGGTTAAGGACCGTGACGGTCACGTTTTGGCGTTTGAGATAGAGCGCCAACGCCCGCGCCGTGCCGCCTGCGCCGAGAATCAGGACGTTGTGGGGCGTGCCGTGCTTTTGCAAAGCGCGGTAAAAGCCCGGCGCGTCGGTGTTGTAACCGTGAAGCTCGCCATCTTTGAGTACCAGCGTATTGACCGCCCGCACCTCCCGGGCGAAATCCTCCAGCCGGTCCGCTGACTCAAAGGCCGCCTCTTTGTGGGGAACGGTGATGTTGGCTCCTTTGAGCCCCAGGGCCAGGAAGGTCGCTTTGAGCCTTTCGCCCTCTTCAAGCAGGTAGCGGCCGTAGCAGGCATCTACCCCCAGCTCTTTAAAGGCGCGGTTGTGCATGAGGGGGGATTTGGAGTGGGCGACGGGGTTGCCGAAGATCGTAAAAAGCGCCTTCATGACCCCTCTCGCAGATCATCCAGGGTACTGCGCAAAGCGGCCAGCTTGTTGCGCACCTCCAGGTACTCCAGTTCCGGTTTGGAGTCGGCGACGACCCCCGCGCCGGCTTGCAGTACGATCTCGTCGGGCTTGATGAGCGCCGTGCGGATCGTGATGGAGCTGTCCATGTTGCCGTCAAAGCCGAAATACCCCACACTGCCGCTGTAAAAGCCCCGTTTGATCCCCTCAAACTCGGCAATGAGCTCCATGGCGCGGATTTTGGGAGCGCCCGTCATCGTGCCGGCGGTGAAGGTGGCGGCAAAGAGATCGAACATATCTTTGCCTTCGTCAATATCGGCTTCCACGTCGCTGACCATGTGCATGACGTGGCTATAGCGCTCCACGCGCATCAGGTCGGTCACTTTGACCGTCCCCGCTTTGGCCACCCGTCCCACGTCGTTGCGGCCAAGATCGACCAGCATGATGTGCTCGGCCCGCTCTTTGGGGTCGTTTAGCATCTCCTCTTCCAGCTCTCTGTCGCGCTGAAGTGTTTTGCCCCGTTTGCGTGTGCCGGCGATGGGGCGAAGAAGAATACGCCCGTCGGTAAGCCGTACCATCACCTCCGGGGAGCTTCCGGCGATGGCGAAGTTCTCAAACTCCAGCAAAAAGAGGTAGGGAGAGGGGTTTTTGGAGCGCAATACCCGGTAGAAGCTAAACGGGTCAACCGCGCATTTTTCGCTGTAGCGGTTGGACATGAGAATCTGAAAAACATCCCCGCTTCGGATCATCTCCTTGGAGTCTTCCACCATTTGGTGAAACTTCGCCTCGTCAAAGGCGAAAGACCCGTTGCCGCCGCCTTTGACAGGTTGCATGGCAAGATAGGGGTAGGGGGCTTCGATGTGCGCGATCAGCTCATCAAACCCTTTGGCGGTGGCGGGGTCGGGGGTGATGAGGTAGAGTTTGCTGGTTTTGTGGCTAAACGCCAGTGTCAGGCGGGGGCGCACCATCTCAAGGTCGGGGATGTTATCACGATCTTCCAGCGCGTCCATATAGGGTTGCAAAACCGGCTCGAAGACCTTGACCATATCGTAACCGATGTAGCCGATGAAGCCGTCTAGAAAACCCAGTCCCGTCTCCAGCCGCTTTTGGCGGTAGGCCGTTTGGTCAATACGGGCGTAATAGGATTTTAAAAAGCTGAAAGGATCCGCTTCGACCAGTCGGGTCTTTCCTGACGTATCGGTGTGGCGGGTCTGGTTGTTTTGGTAGGTCAGCCGCTCCAGGGCCCCGACGAAGATAAAGCTCCAGTTCCCCTCCTCACTGCCGCCCACGCTCTCAAACAGGAGGGTGGTCTCTTTTTTGAAACGCTCACGAATACGGGCGTAAAGCGCCGGCGGCGCGAACTGGTCGAAGAGGATCTCCCGAATCTGTACCATGCGCTACTTCTTGCGGAAAATGTAGGCGTTTTGGTTGACGCGCCGTTTGATTTGGGGCAGGGCCCGCTTGGCTTCGGTGCGGCTGGCGTAGGGGCCGATGATCACCTTTTTATATTTGATACCGTTGCGGGTGGAGGTCATGATGATATAAGGGAATCCCTCTTTTTTGATGCTGTTGAGAAATTTCCGGTTGGGATCGGTTCTAAAGGCGCCGACTTGGATGTAGTAACCGCTTGCCAGTGAGGCGTAGGCTTTGGTTGTGCCGCTGGGATAGCGGGTGGGCTGTTTGGCCGGTTTGACGACCGGTTTGGGCGTGGCCGGTTTGGCGGTCTTTTTCACAGGGGTCGGTTTGGTCTCCGTTTTGGCGACGTGTGTCGGTTTGGCCTGAGGTTTGGGTTTTACAGCAGGTTTGGCCTGAGCTGTTTGTGTCGATTCGGGGGTTTGCGCCTCCTGCGCTTTGACATGACGGATAATGCGGTCAATGGGCGCGTCGGCGGGTTGGTTCTCCTCCTCAATGGGGACCTCTTCAAAGAGGGGCTCTTTGGGCGGGGCTTTTTTGGCCTGTGTGACGGCCGGCTCCGGCGGCATGGCGAGAGAGGATTTCTTCTTTTCCGGCTCTACCAGGCTTTTGGTAATCAGAATAATAAGAATCAGAACCAGCAGTAAAATCGAAGCCGCCAGCAGTAGCTTTTTGAGGTTGCCCTGTTTGCTCTTTTTTAAAATCAGGTCATCCAGTTGGTTTTGTTCTTCCATGGGGTCTCCTTTATAAAACGGTTACATATGTCTTGACCAGGAGGTACCGCGCTCCTTGGCATACAGTTTATAGGGAAGGATGAGAATATTATACTCCCTGGGCAGGTCGTTGGTGGGGAACATCCGCCACTCTTTGGGAAGTTTGGTGGCCAGTTTGGTTGAAAGGAGTCGCCCCAGCTGGTAGGCCTCCTGCAAAGTGGTGTGCCCCTTGTGAATATAAAGGTGCAGGTGCCCCGGGGTTTTGGTCTCATAGGCGGTAAAGTTCAAAAACCCTTCGTCTCTAAGCAAAAGCTGGGCCCGGTGCCAGAAGCGCTCCGGGTTGCGCCCGTTGTAGTCAAACACGATGTTTTCAACCTTATCAAAACGGTTGATCAGGTCATGGGCCACGACAATCTCTTTGTCGGCGTGTTTGTTCATGACCATACGGGTGAGGGTTTCGTCGACACGCTCGAACTTGTTATAAAAAGTTCTCCCGTTGTGGCTGATTTTGCTCACAATCGTGGGGCGCTGAATATAGTAGTGGTCGGTGATGATCTTGATCAGCGAGGTATCGACGTTATACATACTGCGCTCCTTAATAGGTGGGTCGGTCGTAGATGACAAACTGCCGTGCCAGGGCGGTCATGGCCTCTTTGATTTTGGCCTGTTTGGCTTCGTTTCCAATGTCGTCCAGCACGTCGCAGATGGCGGCGGCGATGGTCTCAAACTCTTTTTCTTTCATGCCCCGCGCCGTCAGCGCCGGTGAGCCGATGCGAATACCGCTGGTGACAAACGGACTGCGGGTTTCGCCGGGGACCGTGTTTTTATTGACGGTAATGCCCGCGCGTCCCAAGGCTTCGTCGGCGTCTTTGCCGCTGAAATCTTTGTCCAGGAAACTCACCAGCACCAGGTGGTTGTCGGTGCCGCCGCTAACAACATTGTAGCCCCGCTTCATCAATACCTCCGCCAGCACGCGGGCGTTGGCCTTGACCTGCTTGGCGTAGGTTTTCCACTCGGGTGCGAGGTTTTTGCCAAAACCCACCGCCTTGGCGGCAATGACGTGTACCAGCGGGCCGCCCTGGATGCCGGGGAAGATGGCGCTGTTGATCTTCTTGGCCAGCTCTTCGTCGTTGGTCATGATCAGGCCGCCCCTGGGACCGCGCAGGGTCTTGTGGGTGGTGGTGGTGACCACGTCGCAGTGGGGGAAGGGGCTGGGGTGCTCACCGGCGACCACAAGCCCCGCGATGTGGGCGATGTCGGCCATCAACAACGCGCCCACGCTGTCAGCGATTTCGCGGAATTTGGCAAAGTCGATCTCGCGGGCGTAGGCGCTGGCGCCGCAGACGATCATTTTGGGCTTGACAATCCTGGCGATGTCGGCGACGCGGTCATAATTGATGCGGCCGTCAAGCTCCACACCGTAGGTGAAGCTTTGGTAGTTTTTGCCCGAAAAGCTCACTTTCGCGCCGTGGGTCAGGTGGCCGCCGTGGCTAAGGTCCATCCCCAGAATCTTGTCGTAGGGCTTCAAAAGGGCCGCGTAGACGCCGCCGTTGGCCTGACTGCCGCTGTGGGGTTGGACGTTGGCAAACGTACAGCCAAAGAGCTCTTTGGCCCGATCAATCGCCAACTGCTCGATCATGTCGGCATATTCGCAACCGCCGTAGTAGCGCTTGTTGGGATACCCTTCGGCGTACTTGTTGGTAAAGACGCTCCCTTGCGCTTCCATCACCTCGGGGAAGGTGAAGTTTTCGCTGGCGATCATCTCCAGGTGGTCGGTCTGGCGTACCAGCTCTTTTTCCAAAATCTCGTAAACTTTGGGGTCGTTTTGTTGCAGAATGGTCATCGGTTTTCCTCGCTTTGTTCTTCTTGGTTTTCTTGATCTTTTTTAATCGGTCGCATGGCCGGAAACAAAATGACGTCGCGGATGGTGTGCTGGTTGGTCAGCAACATCACCAGTCGGTCAATGCCGATCCCTTCGCCAGCCGTGGGGGGCATACCGTAGCTGAGAGCTTCAACATAATCTTCATCCATGTGCATCGCCTCGTCGTCCACCTCTTTTTGGGCTACCTGCGCTTTGAAGCGCTCGTACTGGTCAATGGGGTCATTCAGCTCGCTAAAGCCGTTGGCGATCTCCTTACCGGCAATGAAGAGCTCGAACCGGTCGGCGATGTCGGGGTTGTCGTCGTTGCGGCGGGCCAGGGGGCTGATGGC
Organism: Campylobacterales bacterium; assembly: GCA_027067015.1. GTDB lineage: Bacteria > Campylobacterota > Campylobacteria > Campylobacterales > Hydrogenimonadaceae > Hydrogenimonas. The sequence goes on from JAMOMS010000041.1 coordinate 15,020, forward strand.
GATGGGAAAGTGGGTGATAAAGGTGGGGTTGATGAGTTTCTCCTCCACAAAAGCGTCAAAAAGCTCACCCCAGAGCTGCCCTTTTGAAAGTTCGCCCTCAATCTCCACGCCCGCTTTTTGCAAATAGGTCCGCATGGCTTGCGCGTCGTCAAGAATCTCGGCCGGCACGCCGCCGATCTCCACCAGCGCGTCACGGTAGGCGATCCGTTTGAAAGGGGTGGAAAAGTCAATGGTCAGCTCACCGTATGTGAGCTTGGTGGGCAGGTTCAGCGCTTTGAAGAGGTAGGCAAAAAGCGCTTCGGTCAGATCCATCAGGTCTTCGTAGCGGTGCCACGCCCAATAAAACTCAATCATCGTGAATTCGGGGTTGTGGGTGGCGTCCATCCCTTCGTTACGGAAGTTGCGGTTGATCTCAAAGACCGCCTCGAAACCGCCCACGATGAGACGTTTGAGGTAAAGCTCGGGGGCGATGCGCAGATACCGATCCACCCCCAGGGCGTTGTGGTGGGTAATGAAGGGCCTGGCGTTGGCGCCGCCGGGGATGGGGTGCATCATCGGGGTTTCCACTTCCAAAAAGCCGTGCTCTTCAAAGAAGCGTCGAATCAGGCTGACGATTTGACTGCGAAGCAAAAAGGTCTGCTTCACGTCAGGGTTCATGATCATGTCAAGGTAGCGTTTGCGATAACGCAGTTCCTTGTCCTGAAGGCCGTGGAACTTCTCGGGTAGGGGAGCGATCGCCTTGGTGGCCAGCTTCAGCTCCTTGGCGTGCAGTGTCAGCTCGCCGGTGCGGGTGATGAAGGGAAAGCCGGTGACGACCACGATATCGCCCACTTCCACCAGCTTTTTGGCTGTTTTGAACCACTCATCACCCAGGTCGTCGCGGCTAAAATAGATCTGTAGCAGGCCGCTTTCATCCTCTATTTTTGCAAACGCCGCTTTGCCCATGAGGCGCAAAAACTTGATGCGTCCTGTGACGGTGCAGATCTCGTCGGGCGCCGACTTCTCTTCCTGCTCCTTCAAATAGGCAAAACGGCTAAGAAACTCGGCGTTGGAACACCCCTTTTCAAAGCGGTTGCCGTAGGGGTTGATCCCCATCTTTCGCAGTTGCTCGGCCTTTTCGATCCGTTGCTGGATATACTGGTTTTCAAACATAACGCTTTTTAATCCTTGCCGGTGGTGTTTTGACATTCGGGGCAGACGCCGAAAATCTTAAGGGAGTGGTCTTCCATCACAAAGCCGAACTCCCCGGCGATCCGCTCCTGTTTTCTTTCGATGGCTTCATCAAAAAATTCCAGAATTTTACCACATTTTGTGCAGATAATGTGGTCGTGGTGGGCTTTGATGCCCAGTTCATATTTTTTGCCCTGGGTACCGAAAGAGATGGAGGTGACAATACCGGCGCCCTCAAGCAGGGCAAGGGTGCGGTAGACGGTGGCGATGCCGGTTTTAAGCTCCGGGTGCCTCTCTTTGATGAGCCGATGGAGCTCTTCTGGGGTAAAGTGGCCCGTATGGTTGTAAAGCGTTTGCAAAATCGCCTCGCGTTGTCGGGTAAATTTGAGGTTATCTGCTTTCAAAAGCTCCTTGAAACGCTTCAGCAGGGTCTCATAGGAGATAAGGGGAGCGGTGGAGAGAGAGGGGTTTGTCATGATGCCTTGGAACCTTCCGCGGGGTTTGACGCCGTCGACTCAACGGAGGCCAGGGGAAAAAGGAGTGAACCGGCGCGATCCATCCAGGGAAAGAGCAGGCTTTCGGCAAGATGGGGTTTGGCGGTTTGTCGCACCAGGTCGATGGAGTAGAGGGCGTAGACAATGACCGAAAGGATGAGAAAGCTTTTAAGCGACGCAATCGCCATACCGCCGATACGATCAAGAAGCGGGGGCGTGCGATCGGAAGAGAAGAGTGTACCCGCCAGCGCGCCGATCCCCCAGATGAGAAAAAGCAAAATTGCAAACCCGATCAGTGCCATAACGGAAGAGGAGTCAAGCCCTAGCCATTTCCCCAGCCATTCGCCCGTTACCTGGGCGTAACGCACGGCCACCCATAAACCGCCCATAAGCCCGATCAAACCGAAAAACTCTCGGACAAAACCGTTATAAAGCCCTTTGAGCCCGATAAAGAGTGTGGCGCCGATAACGATAAGATCGAAAGTGTTCAAGAAGGGTTGACTCATGCCACTACCATCTGGTCTTTTCCGTTTTTTTTGGCCCGGTAAACCGCCGCGTCGGCTCTTTCAATGAGCGATTCAA
>JAMOMS010000042.1 GCA_027067015.1 Campylobacterales bacterium
CCTACCTTAAAGAGAGCGGCATGGCCCGCTACGACACCATCACCGACAAAGAGGCCCTGGACGCCTTTGTGTGGCTGAGCCAGAAAGAGGGGATCATCCCGGCGTTTGAGAGCTCCCACGCCGTGGCGTGGCTCAAAAAGGCGGGTGATGAGATCAGGGATAGACTGGTTGTTGTCAACCTCTCGGGCCGGGGCGATAAAGATATGATTCAGGCCAAAGAGCTTCTCCATTTTGATTAAGAGGTCGCATGGAACAGTTTCTGGTTGACGCGCTCAAAGAGTACGGCTATATCATTCTTTTTATCTGGAGCGTCATGGAAGGGGAGCTGGGCCTGGTGATGGCCGGCACCATGAGCCACACCGGCGATATGCACCTGCCGCTGGCCATTTTCGTGGCGGGCCTTGGAGGCTTTACGGGCGATCAGATCTATTTTTGGATCGGGCGCTACAACAAAAGACTGCTCACCCGCTATCTAAAAGAGCATCGCAGAAAATTCGCCCTGGCCCACCTGCTTTTGCAAAAGCACGGCTGGCCCGTTATCTTTATTCAACGCTATCTCTACGGCCTGCGCACGATTATTCCCATGAGTATCGGGCTTACCCGCTACAGCGCCAAAAAATTCGCGCTTATCAACTTCATCAGCGCCCAGATATGGGCCGCCATCACCATTGTGCTGGCCTACATCTACGGCGAAGAGATCCTACAAATCATCGAGTGGGCCAAACACCACTGGTACGTCGCCCTGCCGCTGGCCGGCGTCTTTTTGGGCGGGGTGCTCTACACGTTTCACCGTATTGAGCAACGGGTTTTACAGCGCCGCGCCCGGCGCAATCGGCAACCCGTCTCAAGTTAATGTATAATTATCCCGTATCGCCAATTAACCTGTAAGGAAGGCTTAGATGGGACTTTTTGGTTGCAAAGAGGAAGAAAAGCGACTCCAGGAACTTGAGAAAAGGGTGCACGAGCTTGAGCAAGAGAACGCCCGTTTGCAAGCCGAACTGCAAAACGCGCGCCGACACCCCGCGCAAACCCCGCACGAAGAAAAGCAACATGACCGTGAGGTGGTGGAGTTATTGCTTGATTCGTACGAAAAAGGGGTGACATTTTTACAAAAAGTGATTGAGAACGAAGTGGAGCTTCTGGATGAGGCCCATGACCTCAACGGCCGCACCCAAAAGCGCATCGCCGCCGTCAAATCCCAGCGCCAATCGGTCGACGGGGCGGTTGAGGAGATCGTGATGGAGACCAATAACCTCGAAACCGGCGCCCAGACCCTTAACGGCAGTGTTGACTCCATTAACGAGATTATCGGTCTTATCAAGGATATCTCCGACCAGACCAACCTGCTGGCGCTCAACGCCGCCATCGAGGCCGCCAGGGCCGGTGAGCACGGCCGGGGATTTGCCGTCGTGGCCGACGAGGTTCGCAAACTGGCCGAACGAACCCAAAAAGCGACCATGGAGGTAGAGATCAACATCGGTCAGCTTCAACAAAACAGCTCCGAGATTCTGGACGTGACCGAACGTTTCCGCCAAAGCGCCCAGACCATCACCGAAACCCTGGAGAAGTTTTTTGAAGAGCTTGACTATGTCATCCACAACTCCGAACGCACCACCCACATTACCGAAAACCTCCGCAATGAAATCGGCATTGCCAACGGCAAGATCGACCATATTCTTTTCAAACTGCTGGCTTACAAAAGCTTTCTTTCCAACCGGGCCGAAAGCCTGATGGACGAAAACCAGTGCCGTTTCGGCAAATGGTTCAAAGAGCACGGCCAAAAGGTGATTTCAGACGATCCCAAAACGATCAACGACCTGGATCACCACCACACCAACGTCCACCGGGGTACCAAAGAGGCGGTCAGACTATGGATAGATGAGAAACAATATGAAGAAGCCATCAAACGGATGGCCGATGTTGAACACTCCAGCGACGTGGGCTTTGAAGAGCTGTATGAAAGCTTTTACCGCCACCGCAAATAGACGTTTACCACGCTTTTAGCCGGGGCATAAGGGCCGGTAGGCTCATATAAAGACGTGTGGCGTTGACCTCCAGACGGCGCAGTTTGTGCGGCGGCGTAAGCGCAGAGGGACCGTCGATTACTTTTTGGGTCGGGTAGAGCCCGCACGCGCGAACCGTCGCCTGCCCTTTGGAAGAGAGGATAAAACGCAAAAACGCCCGGGCCTCTTGGGAATGGGGCGCCTGGGCCGATTGCGCTACCACGGAAGGGAGCAAAAAGGCGCCTACTCCTCCCTTTTTCTGGTCAATATCGCGCCATGCCAATCCCTTGGGCAGATCAAAGACCCTATCGCTAAAGAGCAGGACAAAACGCCCCGCGCCCCGCTCTATGAGCGCGATCGCCTCGTTATCGTTTCGTACGAAAGCGGTGCCGTTTCGGCGTACCGCCCGCATCCAGGCCGTCATCTTCTCACCCCCCAACCTCTCAAACAAAGCGGCCCAGTAGGTCGCGTAATCCGGTTGTGTAGGTAAAACCAAAAGCCCTTTATCTTTATTGGCGATATCGGCATAATCAAAAACAGAGGCGGGCAGGCTCTCTTTTTTTCCGACCACCACGGGCCACCGCAATCCCACCGCGCACCAGTCGCCGTCACTATCGGCCAGGCCTGCCAACCGGGGTTGACACATAGAGGGTGGCAACTGAGCCAACACCCCTCTCTTTTTCAAGCTATAAGCCAATACGGGACTTTTCAGCCAGTAGACATCCACCTCCTCTTTGGCCGTTTGAACCCGTTTGACATCTATCCCCGACTCTTTCTTAAACGCCTCTATCACCCTCTCAACGCACGCGTCGCGCTCTATGGCATAAAGACGCACGCTCCGACCGCTCTTTGCCTCTCTTTTTTTGCCGTTTTTCTCCTTCTTCTCCGGCAGGCCAAGCCACACCAACGCCAAAACCACCAGTACACCCAGAATTTTCAGCAGTGTCTCTTTGCTCAACGCTGTTCCTCCACCAGCTCCAGATTGGTAAGATCGTGCTTTTGCAAAAGATCAAGCAATTTCAATACCCGCTCATACCGTACCGCCTTGTCGATCCGCACGATCACGGGCCGCGCCTTGTCCGTGTAAGAGCCCAATACCCCGTCAAGCGCCAAAAACGTGATCTTTTTGCCGCCGAGCGCCAGCGCGTCGGGGCTTAGCTCCAGGGTAATCTGCTTTTTTTCCACCATCTTCTCTCCCGCCTCGCCGTTTGGCAGGGCCAGGTTCAAAACCAGCTCCTCCTTTTTGAAAACCGTGGCCACCAAAAAGAAGATCAGCAATAAAAAGACCACATCCACCAGCGGCGTCATATCCTGCGTAAGCGACTCTCTGCGCCTCATTGCGCTTTCCCGTAAAGACGTTTTAAAAGCTCCGCCTCCAGACGGGCCTCCAGATCGTCCAGCAGGGCCACAAGATAGTTATACCCCACGGTGTGAATGATGGCCACGATCAAACCGCCCACCGTCGTCACCAGCGCCATGGAGACCCCGCCCGCGAAGGCCGTCGGGTCACCCATACCCGCTTTTGCGATACTCTCAAAGGCCATCAAAATCCCGATTACCGTTCCAAGAAGTCCAAACAGCGTGGCGGTAGAGGCGATGATTTTAACGGTCGGCAACCCTTTTTCCAGGGGGCGCAAGTGGGTCTGGAGCAGTTCTTTGACAAGCACCAGCATCGTCTCTTTCTCCCTGATACCCGCCGCCTCGAAATTACCGAAAATCTCCCGGGCGTGACGTTGGCGCTGGCGATCATAAAGCCAAAACTGCACCGCTTTAAAGAGCATCAGGGCAATGCCTACGGTATTCATGGCAATAAGAACCTCCATAATCACG
>JAMOMS010000043.1 GCA_027067015.1 Campylobacterales bacterium
GCCTGCCCGAGACCATCTACATCGACAGCCGCGCCGTGTTAGAGGGCGATTGCGTCCTTGAAAACGGCGTAACGATTCAGGGTGAGAGCAAGATCATATCAAGTCATATCAAAGCCCATAGCATTATTGAGGAGTCTATTGTTGAAAACTCCTCCGTCGGCCCGCTGGCCAGAATCCGCCCCGCCAGCCGACTTGTTAATACCCACATCGGCAACTTCGTAGAGGTCAAAAAGTCCACGCTTAATGGGGTCAAAGCGGGGCACCTAAGCTATCTGGGCGATGCCGAGATTGATGAAGGCACCAACGTGGGCGCGGGCACCATCACCTGCAACTACGACGGCAAAGCCAAGTACAAAACCAAAATCGGCAAAAATGTCTTCATAGGCTCAGACAGCCAGTTGGTGGCGCCTGTGACCATTGAAGATGACGTCATCATCGCCGCCGGCACGACGGTGACCAAAGATGTGGAAAAAGGCGCCCTGGCCATCGCCCGCACGCCCCTAAAAAGCGTGGCGGGCTTCTTTTACAAGTTTTTCGGGGCCAAATAGTGCTCTCGCAAGTCAGGCTGGAGGGGAAGCGGGTTTTGCTGGGGGTTACCGGCTCCATCGCCGCCTATAAGGCGTGCGAGGTGGCGCGCCTTTTTATCAAGGCGGGAGCCGAGGTGCGGGTGGTAATGAGCGAATCGGCCAAGCGGTTTGTCACGCCCTTGAGTTTTGAAGCGCTCACCAACGCCCCCGTTTTGCACGAAAGCACCGAAAGCTGGGCCAATGAAAGCAATCACATCGCCCTGGGGGAGTGGGCCGACATCATGGTGATCGCCCCCGCGACGGCCAATACGCTTAACAAAATGGCTTCCGGCATCGCCGACAACCTGCTACTGCAAACCGCCCTGGCTTTTGACAAACCCATCGTCGTCGCCCCCGCCGCCAATACCCGCATGATCGAGCACCCCGCCACGGTCGCCAACCTCAAGCGGCTGGCTCTTGGACGGGTGGAGACGGTCAGCCCCCAGACCAAACTGCTGGCTTGCGGCACGGAGGGCAACGGCGCCATGGCCGAACCGACCACCGTCTTCGCCTCAACGCTCAAGCACCTTTTGGCGCGCACATACTGGCGCCACCGCCGGGTGGTTGTCACCGGGGGCGGTACTATTGAAAAGATCGACGAGGTACGCTACCTCTCCAACTTCTCCAGCGGCAAGATGGCCGAAGCGCTGGTGACGGCGCTCTACTCCGCCGGCGCGGATGTCTGTTATGTCTGCACCTACGAGCCCAAAGCGATTCCGCCGGTGCACGTCATTCAGGTTCAAAGCGCGCAGGAGATGCAAGACTACACCGCCGACGCCCTGCGGGTTGCCAAAAAAGGGGTTTTGCTAAAACCCGATTTTCACAACGACCTCGAAGCGCCCAAACTGGTGCAAAAGACGCCCTGGCTCTTCATGGCTGCGGCCGTCGGCGACTACCGCCCCGCCCATCCGCAAAACGGCAAGCTCAAAAAAGAGGCGCTGGGAGAGCGCTGGAGCCTGGAGATGGTCCAAAACCCCGACATTCTCGCCTCTCTGGATAAAACGGGCGTCAAAACCCTCGCCTTCAAAGCCGAGATGGACCCCCAAAACGCCCTCTCAAACGCCCGCAAGGCCCTTGATAGCAAAGGCGTAGACGCCGTGGCGCTCAACATTTTAAGAGACAGCGAGAGCTTCGGCACGGCGGACAACGCCCTGACCCTTGTGCACCCGGGCGGGGAGATCGACTTGCCCCGCATAAATAAAACCGCCCTGGCCTTTGCCCTCATTGAGGCGCTTGAGAGACTATGATTTTTGGCCTCTCCCCCGTCCAGGCGGTTCAGACGGCACTAAATACTATCACCAAAATCGAGGTCAACACCCTGTTGCAGATTGGCATCAAGGTACTGGACAAGGAGGGGCCGGGGCGTTTTCTCATTCAGATGGGCGCGCATTCCTTCACCACCAAAAGTGACGAACTTTTGCAATCCGGCACCTCCTACTGGGCCGATATGCGCCAGAGCAAAGAGGGGGTGGTGCAACTGCGACGGCTCCATCCCAAGCCGGCGTTGTTGGAACAGCTTCCCCGCTCCGTTTTGCGGGAGATGGGAGGGCTTGAGAGCCTCATGCATGCCAAAGACCCGATCGGCGCGCTCAAAGAGCGCCTCTTGCACAAACTCTCAACCGCCAATGACAAGGAGAGTTTCCAGGGACTGACCCAACTGCTTCTTTCGCTTCACCACGGCGTGGTAACGTTACCTTTTGAGCGGGAAGGACGCTTTAGTTTCGCGCAAATGCGAAAAGGCACCAAAAAGAACAAAACCTTAAACCAAAAAAGTGTAGAATTTTACGCGTGTATGAACAATCTTGGACCCGTAGAGGGAAGCGTGACAGGTAACGACAGGGCTCTCCATCTCTCCCTCACGCTCTACTACCCCAAAAGCGTCCGCCTTTTGCAAAAAGAGGCGCACGAGTTAAAAGGGTTCAAGAGCGTCACCGTCGCCCTCTCCAAAGAGAAGATTTATCCCTTTTGGGAGGGGGACGGCCACGCGTTACTGGATATAAAAGGATAAGCTCTTAATGAACACCGCACGCCATATCGCCATCATCATGGACGGCAACGGCCGTTGGGCCAAACAACGGGGCATGAAGCGCATCAAGGGCCATGAACGGGGCGCCGAAGTGGTGAGAAACCTTACCGTATTTGCCGCTGACCACCCCGAAATCGAGGTGTTGACCCTCTATGCCTTTAGTACCGAAAACTGGAAACGGCCCGGGATGGAGGTGGATTTTTTGATGCGGCTGTTAAAAAACTACCTTGAAAAAGAGACCGAAACCTACCTTCGCCACGGCGTGCGTTTTGAGACCATCGGCGATTTGAGCCGCTTCTCCCCCGCTTTGCAAAAGCAGATTGAAAAGACCAAGGAGATCACCAAAGATTTTACCCGCCTCACGCAGGTGCTGGCGCTTAACTACGGCTCCATGGACGAGATTGCCCGCTCAGCGGCCAGAGTGTGCGAGCAAAACCGCCCCATTACCGCCGAAACACTTGGCGCCGAGCTTGAGAGCGCACGCTTTGGCCCTGTCGACATACTGCTAAGAACCGGCGGCGAACAGCGTCTTTCCAACTTTCTGCTCTGGCAGAGCGCCTACGCCGAACTCTTCTTCAGCCCCACCCTCTGGCCCGACTTTACCACCGAAGAGCTGGAAGAGATCATTGCGCGGTTTAAAACCCGCCACCGACGGTTCGGGGGTATTTGATGATCTTTTTTTCTCTTCTTTTTGCCCTGCTCATCGGCCTGGCTGTCGGATCGTTTTTGAATGTGCTGATTTTGCGCATTCCCAAAGGTGAAAATATCGCCTTTCCCGCCTCCCACTGCCCGCGGTGCGGCCACAACCTTAAATGGTACCACAACATCCCCCTCCTCTCCTGGCTGGCTCTTAAGGGAAAGTGCGCCTTTTGCAAGGCGCCCATCAGTCCCCAGTATCCTCTCATTGAGCTTTTGACGGGCCTACTTTACCTGACCGTCGCCCTTAAAACCGGCCTGGGAGCAAGCTGGTTTGTGACCGCCACGCTGTTTGCCCTTTTACTTGCGCTCTCCGTGATCGATTTTCGCTACTACGCGGTGCCCGACTCCCTCAACGTCTCAGCGCTTATTCTGGCGCTTTTGCTCCCCCTTGCCAAAATGGCCGACACGGCGCTTTTTGGCCAGCTGGAGAGCTTCGCGCCCTATAGAGAGGCGCTTATTCATACGTTTGCCGACGCCGCGATTTTGGCGGCGGCGTTCTGGGCGCTGGGCTTTGGGGTCAAGAAAATGATCG
>JAMOMS010000044.1 GCA_027067015.1 Campylobacterales bacterium
GCCGCCGCCACGTCTCCCATGGTGCGGTAGTAGTTGGCCCTAAAACGCCCCACTTCGGGAATATGGATCGCAAAGTCAAGCTCATTGCGCTCCTCAAACTCTTTTTTCTGCTTTTCGGTGATGATGGAGTAGCACATCTCCTCAATGGTGTCTCCGTCAAGTTTGGGCAGGTTCAGAGGGGCCAGTTTGCCGTCAATGCGGATCTGCGGCTCACTGCGTGAGACCAGGTGCAGGTCGCTGGCTTTATAAGCAACGACGTTTTTAAGCAGTTTGCGGATATCCAGGGCGATACTCATAAAAATAGCTCCTTATAAAGGGTTTCGTCAAAGCCGACCGTGACCGTTTTGTCGCTCTTTTCGACAACGGGGCGTTTGATCAGCAGATTGTTTCGGCAAAGGGCGTCACGGATCTCTTTGTCGGTTTGGGGTTTTTGGTTTTGCGCAATAGCCCGGTAGGCTTTGCTGTGGCGGTTAAGTAGGGTGCCTGGCCCGGCGGTTTCAAGCCAGCGCGCGATCTCTTCGCAATCGGCAGGCGACTCCCGAAAATCCCGGAGTTGAAAAGGGATGTTGTGCGTTTTAAAAAAGCGAAGCGCCTTTTTGACGCTGTCGCAGTTTTTGATGCCGTGAACAAGAATCATTCAATAATGGCGGGTACGGTAAAAAAGCCCGCTTTCGCCTCGGGGGCGTTTTGAAGGATGATCTTACGCGTCTCGGGGTTTTCGTTCGGCGTGTCATCCCGCATGGGGGTGCCGCTCTCAAGGGTGCTGAAAGCGGGGTCGAGCGTGTCGGTATCCAGTTCGGAAAGAACCTCCACAAACTCCACGATCTTTTTGAGTTCGGCCATCATCTCTGTTCGTTTTTCCGGCTCAATGGAGAGCATGGAGAGCTTTTCGAGTCTTGTGAGCATGGTGTCGTCAAATTGCACCTTGGCGTCCTTGACTTGGAATTAATATAGGTTTTGTTATCATATCATGAGCAACATTAAGCGCAGTTTTCAGGAGCAGATGTGGGAATCAAGGAACAGGTGGAATTCGCGAAAGAGGAGTTGACCCAGGACGAGAAACTTCTGGCCGGGTTGATCAAGGTTGAGCGCTTTTACAAACGCAACAAAATCCCACTGCTGGGGCTTGCGGCGGCGTTGACGGTGGGTACGCTCTTTTACGGCGTGACCGGTTATTTGGAACAACAGCGGCTGGAGCGGGCCAACGCGGCCTTTTTGACGTTGGAGAAAAACCCGGCCGATGAGGCGGCGCTCAAGACGCTTGAAAATGAAAACCCCAAACTGGCGGCCCTTTTTATGCTTGATCGTGCCGTGAAATCGGGTGATGTCAAAGCGTTGGAGGGGCTGGTTGCCAACAAGGACGAAACGGTGGCCGATCTGGCCGCCTACCATGTCGCCGCCCTGAGAAAAGAGGAAGCAAAACTCAAAGCCTACCGGATGCGTAGTGAGGCGCTTTTGAAAGATTTCGCCCTTTTGGATGAAGGGTATCTGTTGATGCGTCAGGGCAAAATCGCGCAGGGGCGAAAGTGTTTGGCTTCGATAGATAAAAACTCTCCCCTGGCCCGGGTCGCCAAGATGTTGACCCATTACGGTCTGAGCGAAAAATAAGGATTTTAACGTGTTTAAACGACGCTTTTTATTAGTGTTGGCGCCTTTGCTGATTTTTCTGTTTGGCGGGTGTAGCGAAAAAAACTATTTTGAGCCTACGGATATCAAGGGCGCCGTTCATTATGACGGTACCCTGCCCGCCAAAATCGTGGAGATCGGTTATGCCGGCGCCACGTTGGCCAACGGCCAGGTGGTGACAAAAAGGGGATTGAGCGCCTATCGCCTGCCCGAGGGGTATCGGTATGTAGGGGGGCGGGAGCCGCTGATTGTCGCGGCGGGTGACTGCAAGCCCTCTATTTTGTATGATACGCGCGCCAAGGAGGCCAAAGAGCTCAAGCTTCCCCGCCGGGTTGTGGCGGCCCTGCTGATTCCGGGCACGACACGTATGGCGTTTGTGCTGGAAGGGAACAGTTACGGCATCTATGACTACCGAAACGGTGAAATAGTAGCCAAATATACGGCGACCGATCCGGCGCTGAGCGCCGATATCCGTATCGCCAATCCGGTTATGCTGGATCGGTTGGTGTTGATTCCCACCCTGGACGGTCGGCTGGTGATTTTGGACAAAACCACCGGGGCGAAGATTCGCGAAATCGTGGTCGGCAAGGGTGAGGCCTTTAACAACGTCATCTATCTCAACATTATCGGGGATCGGCTGGTGGCGGCGACGCCCCATCGTATCATCTCCGTCAGTCCCAAAGTGATGGACGCCCAGGCCATGGAGATCTCTGACGTGGTATTCGTGGATGACGCCATCTACATTCTCTCCAAAGAGGGTACCATTTACTACTGCGATACCGACCTGAAGATTCTGGGAAGTCGAAAATTTCCCTTTGCCCACTTTGTCGGGATGATTTATGGCGAATTTATCTACGTGGTGGAGAGAGAGGGGTATATCATCGCCACCGACCGCGCCCTCTCGGTGGCCAATGTCTTTGAACTGCCCGACAAGATTGAGGGGTGGTTCTTTACCACGCCGGATACTTTTTATTACGAAGATCACTTCTTCCGTCTTAACAAAGGGGGAACGACGCGCGAGGATGACGGGCGCGATCGGTCAGCAAGTTCGGATAAGCAGGCCCCCGCGCGCGAGAGCCGAACGGATGAGGCGGACTATTCGCCCAAAGGGATCTGGAAGAGCATCAAAAGCCTCTTTACCCCTGATAAAAGCGACAAGACGGTTGAAGGCGCCGATTGATGAAAGCGGTGTTGGAGCCGCTGGGAAACAAGGGGTTTTTGTTTCGCCGTCTGGAACCGTTTGACCTAAAGCGAATCGGCAGTCGCAAACGTATCGGCGTCTATTGCGGGGTGGATGAGAGGAGGCGCCATACCCTTGTGTTTCATATACGGCGAAAAAGCCGCCTCCTCTTGGCGGAAGCGAAAGAGCTGATCGCGCTGAAAGCGGCGATTATGCGGGCGTGTGACTATGAGAAGTGCCAATGCCTGGCCGTGGTGGAGGCGCCGCTTTGCTCCAAATCAGCCAATTTGCTGGAGGCGGACGGTTGGAAGATTATAACGGTTTGATTTTGTGCGACGTGGGCAACAGCCGTCTGCACTTTTTTGACGGCGCGGTACAACACTTTGAGATTGACGAGGGGCTGGCGCGCTACGCCAAAGAGAGGGTCTGCTTTATCAGCGTCAACGCCGATGTCACAAAGCGGATTTCCAAGGAGGCGCCGGGGTGGCGCGATTTTTCGCATTGTCGTCTTCTGCCAAGCGACTATGCCGGATGGGGGATCGACAGGGAGGCCGCCTGCCTGGGAGCCGGTGAGGGCGTGGTGGTTGACGCGGGGAGCGCCGTAACGGTGGATATTGTCAAAGCGGGACGCCATCTTGGCGGTTGGATCTGGCCGGGTGTGCGGGCGTGGCAAAGAGCGTGCGCCGCCGTCTCGCCCCGCCTTGATCTGCCGCTTACCCCCGTTGAGAGAGAGCGGGTACCGCTCTCTACGGAGCAGGCCCTCGGTGGGGCCTTTTTTGGAGGGATCTGGCGGGTGATAGAGCGCTTTGGCGAAGGCCTGCCTGTTTATGTAACGGGCGGGGACGCGCCGCTCATGGCTGAGGTTTTGCCAAACGCCGTTGTAGATGAGAGACTGGTTTTTAAAGGAATGCGAATCATGATAAAGGAGTGCGGGTGCTGACTGTTGCTTTGCCCAAGGGGCGGATTGCCGATGAGACCCTGGCCATTTTTGAGACGATTTTCGGTGAGACGTTTCGGTTTGAGTCGAGAAAACTGATTTTAGAGATGGAGAACTTCCGGTTTTTGCTGGTGCGCAACCAGGATGTGCCCGCCTATGTGGCCCATCAGGCGGCCGATATCGGCGTGGTGGGGCTGGATGTGATCGAGGAGCAGGGACACGACATTGTGCGCCTGCTTGATCTTGGTATAGGCAGATGCCGGGTCTGCGTGGGGATCAGGGAAGAGGATGAGTTGGACTGGAACCGTCCCCAGATGACGGTGGCTTCCAAGATGGTCAACATCACGCGTAACTATTTTAGTCAAAAGGCGATGGGGGTGGAGGTGATCAAACTCTACGGCTCCATTGAGCTGGCGCCGTTGGTGGGGTTGGCCGACGCCATCGTGGACATTGTGGAAACCGGCACCACCATGCGGGAAAACGGCCTGAAAGTGGCCGAGACCATTATGGTATCCAGCGCGCATCTTATTGCCAACAAACACTCCTACCTGGAGAAAAAAGAGGAGATTTTAAGCCTTTACGAGGCGATGAAACGGGTGGTCGATGGGGCTTGAGCTCTACGCCCGCATTGAGCCTCTGCTGGGCTTTGAGGAGGCGACGAACGCGCTGTACGATCTTTTTATAGAACGCCTGGCCGAAGAGAAACCCAAAAGCCTGCTTGATGTCGGGTGCGGTAGCGGCGCCTTTTTGAAACGGGCCCGCGCTGCGCTTGGGTTGAAACGTGTCGAAGGCATCGATTTAAGCGAAGAGATGGTGCGTCGCGCCGTATCGGCGGGGGTGCCGGCAAGGGCGGTGGATGTGTGTGACGCCGAGGGTACCTATGAGGCGGTTACGGCGGTTTTTGATGTGCTGAACTATCTGGATGCCGAAGGCTTGCGCCGTTTTATGGGGTGCGTGCGCCGATATCTGGCGCCCGGCGGTCTCTTTTTGGCCGATGTCAACACCTATTTCGGCTTTGAGGCGGTGGGGCAGGGCGCCTTGATCCGCCAAAATGGGACGTCGCTATTGGCCATGGAGTCGTACTTTGACGGTGAGCGGATGGAGACGGTGATGGATCTTTTTAC
>JAMOMS010000045.1 GCA_027067015.1 Campylobacterales bacterium
AAGCGGGCTGTTACAAAAGAGAGAGCGATACGGTGATACAGTATTATCACGATCCCGCGCGGTTTGATGAGCTTGACGGGTGGCGTGTGGAGGAGATTGTGCCGGTATCGCTTTACGATGAGGAGGAGGCTGACAAGTGGTTGTTGGTGTTTAGGGCGGTGTAGCAGTGAGCCGCCCGAAGCGGACGGCTTGAAAGGGGTTTACTTGATCTCTTCAAAGGGGTTGGGGATAACCTTTTTGTGATCGACAATGTAGGGAACCAGTGCCGCGGCGCGGGCCCGTTTGATCGCTTTTTCCACCATCTCCTGGTGTTTTTTGCAGTTGCCGGTGAGGCGGCGGGGCATGATTTTGTAGCGCTCGGAGAGGCTCGCCTTGATGGCGTTAAGGTCTTTGTAGTCGATAAACTCGACTTTGGCTTCGCAATATTTGCAGTAGCGTTTGGAGTATTTTCTTCTTTCTGCCATGGTGTATCCTTTTTTGCTCTCTTTTAATTAAAAGGGAATATCGTCATCGTTGATGTCGATTTCCGGAATCTGCGGCTCCGCGGGAGCCTGCTGGGGTTGACGGGGCGCGCTTTGTTGCGCGGGCGCGCCGTAACTCTCCTGCGGGGCGTTGTAGCCGCCCTGCGCCGGTGCGCCGTAGCCCTGCTGGGCGGGGGCGCCGTACTCTTCGCCTTCCGCGCCGGGACCTTCGCCCCTGCGGTCAAGCATTTTGAGTGTCTCCACGGTGATGGAGTGGCGGCTTCTTTTCTGGCCGTTCTGATCGGTCCACTGCTCCAGCGTCAACCGCCCCTCAATGAGCACGCGGCTCCCTTTTCTGAGGTACTGGTTGGCGATCTCCGCGCTCCGGCCCCAGATGGTGATGTCAATAAACATCGTCTCATCTTTTTGCATACCACCGGCATCTTTGAAACGGCGGTTGGTGGCGATGCCGCACTTGGCGAGCGCCTGTCCGCTGGGCAGATAGCGCAGTTCGATATTTCGGGTCAGGTTGCCGACCAGAATGACTTTGTTAAACATGGTGTTACCCCGCTTTTACTCTTTGGGTTACTCGGCCGATTCCGTTGCCGGAGCGGCCTCCTCTTTTTTGGCGCTGGCGGCACCCGCTTTGTTGACCAGGTTCTGCCACGCCTTGATCTCTTTTTTGTTTTCGTATTTGACGTTCAGGAAACGGATAATCTCTTCATTGTAGCGGAAGTTGCGCTCCAGCTCTTTAATCAGCGCGCCGGGCGCGGTATAGTAGATAACGTAGTAGTATCCGCGTTGGTTTTTCTCAATCTCGTAAGCCAGTTTGCGCATGCCCCAGTCAAATTCGCCGGCGATCTGCGCGCCGTTTTTGGTGAGGATGCTCTTGACGTTCTCGATTTGTGCCTTGATCTCTTCTTCGGTCAGCGTCGGCTTGACGACGAAGAGGGTCTCGTAATGTCGTGTCATGGTTTCTCCTTGTGGTAGTAGCCCTTATGGATATTTCCCCATATCTTGAGGAAAGAGCAAAGAGCACCGCGATTCTAGCGAAATAAAGATTTAATTTTTATTAAGGTTGAAAGAAGCAGGGTCTCTTTCTGATTGCTGGCTCCGGCGCTTTTGAGGGCCAGCTCCCCGTCGGCGAGGATGTCGAAGATCTTTTCAAAAAGCGGCAGGGGGATGCGCACCGCCGTGGAGGCCCGCTCTTTGAGGATGTCGTTGGGCAGGCGGTACCCCAGCACCGCCACCGAGTCGGGGGCGCCGTGGAGCTGGATATGGAGTTTGAACAAAAAGAGCTGTTGCATTCTATACTGCACGGCACGCAAAACCACGCTCTCCTCCTCATCCAGTTGCGCGACCTGCTTTAAAAGCGCCTCCAGGGGTCTTTTGGAAAGGAGTTCGCGCAAAATCTCGTCCATCGCCGGCGGCGCCAGGGAAAAAACATGGCGTTCGATCGTCTCGGCGGTGACGGGGGGCGGAAGCAGGGCCAGTTTTTGAAGTTCATTGACGGCCATGGCCAGGTTGTAGTGAAGCAAGGAGAGCAGGTACTCCAGGGCATACCGCTCAATGGTGACGCCGAGTCTTTGGGCTTCATGGGCCAGTATGGCGGCCGCTTCGTGGGGGCGGGGCGGAAAGAGGCGCAGGTGGTCGGCGCGGGCCTTTTTGGAGAAAACCGATGTGAGGCTTTTGAAATCCTGGCCGGTGTAGAGGTACAAAAAGCGGTTGGCGTCGTTTTTGTCCGCCAGTTCCACGAGGCTTTGGAGCTCTTTTTTGGGAATCTTTCTGTCCGTGCGTATGAGCAGAAGGTTGCGGTCGCCAAAGAGCGAGCTTTGGCTTAGGTGGTTTTTGGCCGTCTGAAAGTCGTACTCGTCGTGGTAGAGCTTCAAAACCCCCTGCGCCGTATCGGTTTTGTCTATATAAAGACGGGCGCACGCCTGCATCTCGTACTC
Organism: Campylobacterales bacterium; assembly: GCA_027067015.1. Lineage (GTDB taxonomy): Bacteria > Campylobacterota > Campylobacteria > Campylobacterales > Hydrogenimonadaceae > Hydrogenimonas. The sequence goes on from JAMOMS010000045.1 coordinate 2,414, forward strand.
GTTGTCGCCGTAGATCATCAGCGACTGGGGGAGGGTGCCGTTTTGGAGCAGTTGGTCAAACTCACGCTTGTACATCTTCGTCACTCTCCTGGATCAGACTGCGGCGGCAAATAACACGGGCGAAAATCTTGGCCTGGGGCAGGTGGACGTTCTCAATTTGGGCTTCGATGCGGTCAAAGAGGTGTACCGTCTCGTGCAGGCAGAAAAAGCGCAGACCTTCGGGAAAGGTTTCGCTCTGGGCCGTGGGGAGGCGTTCGGCCTCCGTGACGGTGCCTTCGAGCTTTTGGTCGGTGTGGGCAAGCGCCCAGCGGGCGTATTTGCGGTCGGCGAAATCCCAGGCCGTTTTGGTCGCCTCCCGCTCCAGTTCGCTCACTTTCACGCAAAGCGGCTCAATATTGCGCAAAATCCGCTCTTTGGTCGCTTCGTCATCGGCAAAAATCGCCTTGAGCAGGCGGTGAAGCGTCAGGTCGCTGTAGCGGCGGATGGGGGAGGTAAAGTGGGTGTAGCGCTCAAATCCCAGCCCGAAGTGGCCCACGTTTTCGTGGCGGTAAGCCGCCTGCTTTTGGGTCTGGATAATGAGTTGGTCCACGTAGCGCGCCACCCCTTTGGCTTCCGCCGCCTTTTGCAGGGCCTCTACCAGGGCGTGAAAATCTTTTCCCTCCTCTTCGACATAGATGCCGATACGCCCCAACTCATCAATAAGCGCTTCGATCTTTTCGGGGTTTGGGGGTTCGTGAACACGGAAAATGCCTCTGTCAAAATGTTCGGCGGCGGCTTTGTTGGCCAAAAGCATACACTCTTCCACCAGGCTGTGGGAGGGGGTATGGCTTTGGGGCAGGGTTTGAATGATTTCGCCTTTGTCGTCAAGCGCCAGCCGTACTTCCGTGGAGCGGAAGTCGTAACCCTTTTTCAAACGGGCCCGGCGCAATCTTTTGGCCAGGCTCCAGAGAGATAGAAGCGAGGCGAGGGTTTGGCGGTCGCTTTCGGGGGCGTCGGCAAACCCTTCGGCCAGGTAGCGGTCCACCTCTTCGTAGGTGTAACGCCGTCGGCTTTGGATGATCGCTTCATAAAAGCGGTGGGAGAGGAGACGGGGGGTCTCTTCATCCCGGATGTGCAGTTCGCATACGTAGGCCAGGCGGTCGACATGAGGTTTGAGCGAGCAGATGTTTTCGCTTAAAGCCCTGGGGAGCATGGGGATGGAACGGTGGGGAAGATAGACCGAAAAGCCCCGGGTTCTGGCCTCTTCGTCGATGGCGCTGTTTGGGGTGACGTAGTGGCTGACATCCGCGATGGCCACGTAGAGGATCTTTTGACGGCTGTCCCAGTAGAGGGCGTCGTCAAAATCCTTGGCGTCGACGGGATCGACGGTGCAAAAGGGCAGATGGCGCAAATCGACCCGTTCGGGGTAGCGTTCGGCCTCTACCCTCTCACCGTGTTCACGCGCCTCGGCCTCGGCTGTGGGACTAAAAGCGTCGGGCCGGTTGAAAAGGGCCAGGGAAATCTTCTCATCCACCGCCGGGTCGTCGATGGAACCGAGTATTTCGATGACAGTGCCGGTGCGGGCGTCGGCAAGAAATACCGCCCCTTCGTAAAGGTTCTCTTTGCCCTCCGTGACGTTCATGGGCAGGTCGGTGCGGATGTGGCGGGGTGTCTGGTCGGCTACGTATCCCACTTCGTGCAGTAGGGCGGGGCGTAAAATCTCCACCACCTTGGCGGCGGGGCGGCCCGCCCGGCCAAAGAGGCGCCGGGCCACCACGTAGTCGCCTTTGCCCGCGCCGTTGAGGTGTTCGGGGGCGATCAGCAGATCCCGCCCCTCGGCGCCCAGCAATTCCAAATAGGCGGTGCCGGAAGGGAGCAGGTCGACGGTGCCGACGCGGTAGCGGTTATCGAGCCGAAAGCGTCGCCCCTCCTGCTTCAAAAGGCCCGCCTCCTGAAGTCTTTGGAACAGAGGGTACTCTTCCTGTTCGAGATCTTCATCGGGGTAGAGCCCCCGGGCCACTTTGATCAAAAGGGCCTTGACGGCGCCGCCGCTTCGCAACGCGCTCACTTAGCGGGAGATTTTTTCAATGGTGTCGCGCAGTCTCTCGGCGTCAAAGCCGAAGCGGTCCGCCTTTTCCAACGCGCTTTGCACCGCCGGCTCTCCCAGCGGATCGATAAAGTTGGCGGCCTCTTTGACAACATGAAGCAGACGGGTCTGTTTCAGCAGGTTTTCGGGCGCTTCGTCTGGGGTAAGGAGGTGGCGCATCATGGTGATCATGGAGTCGCTAAATTGCCAATGCTTGAACATCAGCGCCGCGATCCACTCGCTGGTAATGCCCAGGACCTCTTTTTCGACGGCGGCAATCTCCTCTACCGCTTCGGCCTTGGCGACTTTGTCGTGAAAATCGCGGTCGCAACCGTGTTCTACCATCACCAGCGCTGAGACCGCTTTGCCCAGTTCCATAAGCAGTGAGAGGGTGACCGCTTCGGATTGGCGGATCTCGATCTGGCTGTTGCCCCAGTTGATGGTGAGGGAGTTTTGCAGGCCGGCTACTTTGATAAGATGATCCCGGGTGGCGCCGTAGGGGGAGAGATCGATAGGGACGGTTTTGCGCACGGCGTAACTGATGGCAAACCCCTGGATGGTGCCCATGCCAAAGAGGCTGATCGCCTGGTCAATCGAGGTGATCTGACGGCTGAAACCGTAAAGGGGTGAGTTGGCCGCCTTGAGGATGTCGGCGGTGAACATGGGGTCCTCTTTGACAACGGCGACGAGATCTTTGATCTCACTCTCGGGATCGTCGCAGATGGCTTTGACTTTACTGATGCTTTCTGGCAGGGGCGGGAGGGATTTGATTTTTTTGATAATCTCTTCAACCATGACGTTTTCTCCGGATCACTAAATACTTTTGCTCCATTTTACCCCAATTAAACTCTTTTCACGCTGAATGGAGCCGTTTTTCGGTTTTATATGCTTCAAAGCCCGTTTTCTCTATAATCACGCAAATTTTCATATCCAGATACAAAGGATTCTCATGGCACTGAACGTCTACTACGACAAAGATTGCGACCTCTCGCTTATTCGCTCCAAAAAGGTGGCGATGATCGGTTTCGGCAGTCAGGGGCACGCCCACGCCGAAAACCTGCGCGACAGCGGCGTGGAAGTGGTTGTGGGCCTCAAAGAGGGCGGCTCCAGCTGGAAAAAAGCCCAGGCCAAGGGCTTTACCGTTCTGCCGGTGGCCGACGCGGTCAAAGAGGCGGACGTGGTGGTGATTTTGCTCCCTGACGAGGTGCAAAAAGAGGTGTACGACAAAGAGATCGCCCCCAACCTCAAAAGCGGCGCGACCATCAGCTTCGGCCACGGCTTTAACATCCACTACGGCCGCATTCAGCCCGCCGAGGATATCAACGTCATGATGGTGGCCCCCAAAGCGCCGGGCCACACCGTGCGCAGTGAGTTTGTCAAGGGCGGCGGCATTCCCGATCTGATCGCCGTCTATCAAGATCCCAGCGGCAACACCAAAGAGTTGGCGCTCTCCTACGCCTCCGCCATCGGCGGCGGCCGCACCGGGATCATCGAGACCACCTTCAAAGACGAGACCGAAACCGACCTTTTCGGCGAGCAGGCGGTTCTTTGCGGCGGCGTAAGCGCGTTGATTCAGGCCGGTTTTGAGACGCTGGTGGAGGCGGGCTATCCCGAAGAGATGGCCTATTTTGAGTGCCTGCACGAGATGAAGCTGATTGTCGACCTGATCTTTGAGGGCGGCATCGCCGATATGCGCTACTCCATCTCCAACACCGCCGAGTACGGCGACATGGTGAGCGGCCCCCGCGTCATCAACGACGAAAGCCGCAAAGCGATGAAAGAGATTCTCAAAGAGATCCAAAACGGCAAATTCGCCAAAGATTTTATTCTTGAGGGGCAGGCCGGGTATCCCCGCATGAACGCCGAGCGCAACAACCTCAAAAATCACCCCATCGAAGTGACCGGTCGCAGACTGCGTGCCATGATGCCCTGGATCAAGGCCAACAAGATCGTTGACCAGGAAACCAACTAACCTCCCCTTACGCCTTCGGGCGTAAGCCCCTTTCGGCCTCTTTCTCATGAGCAGACAGACAAAAAGCAAAAAACGTCGTAAAAGTACCCGCTCCAAAAAGCAAAAATCGCTTCTGTTGACGGTATTGTTGGCGCTGTTGGTGCTGATTACCGCCGTGATAGTCGCCGGTATCGCCGGCTGGTACGGTTTTGAGAGCGGCAAAGAGGCCGGTCGCAAAGCGTGTGAGAAAGAGCTTCAAACCTACCGTAAAGACCTGGCGGCTTTGCGGGGCCGGCTGGACGCGCTTCGCGCTTTGGCCAAATCGCCCAAAACCCAAAAGAAAAAAGAGGCGCGTAAGTCCAAAAAAAACGATCGCCCTTCCCACACGGCCACCCCCCTTTCGGAGGCCAAGGATTACGCCGCCTCCGGGGGGAAGGGGCGTGAGACGCGTCGCGCTGTTTCCTTGAACGCCAAAGGGCGTCCCAAACTGGTGATCATTATTGACGACGTGGCCTACCCGTCGCAGATTCGGGCCATCAAACGGCTTCCGTGGCACATTACCCCCTCGCTCTTTCCGCCCACCCCCGCGCATCCTGACACGCCCAAAATGGCCCAAACGCTTCACCATTACATGATTCACCTGCCCATGGAGGCCCGCCATTTTAACCGCCCCGAACCCGAAACCCTGACCGTCAAAAGCAGTGAGACGCACATTGGCGCGCGATTGGCGCAGATTCGTCGCCTCTTTCCAGACGCCCGTTTTATCAACAACCATACCGGTAGCCGCTTTACCGCCGACACCGTGGCCATGAAGAGACTTTGCCGCAAACTCAAAAGAGACGGTTTTATTTTTGTGGACAGCCGCACGACCCCCCGTTCCGTCGTGGCGGATGCGTGCCGGCGTTACGGTATGCCCTATCTGGCAAGAGATATCTTTTTGGACAACAAACCCGATATCGGCTACATTCGCGCCCAACTCAAAAAGGCGGTACGGGTTGCCCGCCGACACGGGTATGCCATCGCCATCGGTCACCCCCACCGCAAAACCCTTGAGGCGTTGGCGGGCGCACGGGATATTCTCAAAGGGGTGGAGGTGCTCTATATGGACGAACTTTACGAGAAAATTCGCTAACATTATTTCAGACAGCTAATTTATCCAGGGAGGCCGGGTATGAAAAAGATCGCTTTGGCGCTACTTTTGGGGCTAACGGGGTGGTTGGGGGCCTTGGCCTTTTTTGACCCCTTGCAGGCCAGGTTGCTGGGGGCGGTGGCGTTTTTGGTAACGCTTTGGAGCAACAACGGCCTGCCTTTGGGGGTGGTGTCGCTCTTGCCCATTCTGCTCTTTCCCGTCCTTGGCATTACCCCGCTTAACGACATAACGCCCAACTACGCCAAATCGATTATCTTTCTTTTTATCGGCGGCTTTTTGCTGGCCATCGCCATGCAAAAGAGCGGCCTGCATTTGCAAATTTCCCGCCGGCTTTTGCGTATCTTCCCCAAAAGCGCGGTGGGGGTTATTTACGCCATGGCGACGGTCTCGGCGCTTCTTAGCTCACTGCTTTCCAATACCACCGTCACCCTGATGCTGATGCCGGTGGGACTCTTTTTGACCCAAAACGTCAAGCTGAAAGTAAGAATTTTGCTGGCTATTGCCTACGGGGCCAGCATCGGGGGGATCTTTACGCCCATCGGTACCCCGCCCAATCTCCTTTTGATGGGCTTTTTGGAATCGTCGGGCTTGACGGCGCCGACGTTTGGGGAGTGGATGCTCATGACGGCGCCGGTAGTGGCGGTGATGTTGGCCGTGATGCCCAGGATTTTGGCGCTGGGCGTAGAGAGTGAGCCGGTAGAGCCGGAGGCGTCAACGCCGGAGCCGTTTGACGGCAGACAGAAAAAGGTGCTGGCCTTGCTGGGTATTTTAAGCCTGCTTTTGCTGGTAAACACCCCGATCAAACCCTGGTACGGCGGATTGGGTTTGAATGAGAAGGGACTTTTGTTGACGGCGGGCCTGGCCCTTTTTATGCCCGGTATGCGTGTTTTGGATTGGGAAGATACCCGCGCGCTTCCTTATGAGATCATCTTTCTTTTCGGCGCCGGTTTCGCCATCGCCCAGGCTTTCGGATCCACCCACCTGGCCCAGGCTCTGGCGCAAAAACTCGCCTTTGTCCATGCGCTTCCTTTGTGGGTGACGCTGGCGGTGGTGGCGCTGGTGATCAGTTTCTCCACGGAGATCACCAGCAACACGGCCCTTACCTCGGTGGCTTTGCCGGTAATGGCCAACCTCTACGGCCCCGGACACCCTGAGACGTTGCTGATTCTCATGGTGGCCACCGTGTCGGCCAGCTACGCGTTTATGCTTCCCATCGCCACGCCCCCCAACGCCATTATCATGAGCTCCCGGGTCATTCGGGTGGGCACCATGGCGACATTTGGGGTGGTGATCGACCTGGTGGGCGTGGCGGCGGTATCGACCGCCGCCTACTGGCTTTGGAGAGTTCTACTGCCATGAGCGTGGGGCATAGACTTCCCGCTGTCTACCTTTCCCGCTTTGGCGAGATGGCGAAGGTGCCTGAGCCAATCTATTATCTGGGAGAGCCGGAACTACTGAATAAGCCCGCTGTCAGCATTGTGGGCACCCGTCGCCCCAACGCCTACACCAAACAGATGACCACCCGTCTGGCTTCGGCGCTGGCGGAGCGGGGGGTTGTGATAGTCAGCGGCGCGGCCATGGGGGTGGACGCCCTGGCCCATCGGGGGGCCGGGGCGAAAAATACCGTGGCGGTGGTCGCCGGCGGATTGGATGTGCGTTACCCCGCCGTCAACGCCCCGTTGATCGCGTCTATCGAGAAAGAGGGGCTGGTTTTAAGCCGTTTTGAGGCGGGGGAGCGCCCCAGGCCCTGGAGTTTTGTGGTGCGCAACGAGATGGTGGTGGCGCTGGGCGAGGTGCTGGTGGTTGCCGAGGCCGACCGCCAAAGCGGCTCCATGCGCAGTGTCGAATACGCTTTGAAGATGGGCAAACCCGTCTATGTCCTGCCCCATCGGTTGGGCGAGAGCGAGGGAACCAACGACCTGTTGAGGGACAAAAAGGCCGAGCCGATTTACGACATTGATGCTTTTAGTGCGCGTTTCGGAAAGAAGAGGGAGGGAGCCAAAGAGCCGTTGTTGGCTTTTTGCGCCGAGGTTCCGACCCTTCAGGAGGCGCTGGATCGTTTCGGTCAGCGGGTGTATGAGGCGGAGTTGGAGGGGCGTATCGAGATACGCGACGGTCTGGTCTATCCCGTTACGGATTAGTCGGCGTACAGACCGCTGATGAGGGTAAAAGCGTCATGCCCGTCGGTGGGGTATTCGCAGATATGCTCTTTGCCCAAAGAGATGCCCAGCGCCTGGGCCAGGGTTTCGCGCACTTTCATGGCGCCGTTCCAGTCACACCCCGGAAGGAGGGCAATCAGATTGCCGTCAATATAAAAGAGTCGGTCGCTACCGCGAAGCAGGGGAAGGGCCACGTCCCTGATACGCGCTTCGTCGCCGTCGGGATAGGGGATGCGCAAAACCGAGAAGGTGGGATCGTACCCCTCGTGGGCCAGCCGTTGAATGAGGGTAATGTGATACTCCAACAAGGTTTTAAGCAGTTCTTTGTAGCCGTAAACTTTGGGTTGCATGGCAGGCTCCTTGGGTGGTCGTGTATAATTATACAAAAAAGTGCGGGAGAGGCATGAAGGTCTATCTGTTGGCTATCTTTGTGGTGGCGGCGGCGCTTTGGGCAATCTGGCGCCGAAACAGCCGAAACGGGGTGCGATGGCGTGAACTATTAATAGATACGGCCTGGCTGGGGGTAGGTGTGCTCTTCTTTTCGGCGGCGCGGAATATGTGGGTCTACCCCCCGTTGATGCTGTTGCATCTGGCGGCCAGCACACTGTTTGCGTGGGGATTTATGTTGCGCTTAAGAGGTCGCAAAACCCCGTGGTTTTACGTGATCGCGCCTCTGTTTACCCTTTTGCTTTTCGTGGCCGTTGCCTGGTTTTTCAGGGAGGTTTGAGATGGCGGTGAGCGCGGCGATGGATGTGGGATTGAAGCGGATCGGCCTGGCGCTTTGCCTGGACGGTAAAACGGTACTGCCCCAGCCGGCTATCCTGCGCAAAAACCGCGATCAGGCCGCGCGTGAGGTTGACGCCTTTTTGCGGGAGTGGGGGGTGGAGCGCCTGGTTGTCGGCTTACCCGAGGAGGGAAAAGACGCGGAGGCTATGGGTCGGCGTATCCGCCACTTTGTCTCACTGCTTGCGTTTGAGGGGGAGGTGATCTATGTTGATGAGGCCTTCACCTCCAAAGAGGCCGAGGCGCTTTTGAAAGGAGAAGTCAAGATCAGGCGGGACGGTCGTTTGGATTCGGTCGCGGCCCAGTTGATTTTGGAGCGGGCGCTCTCTCTTCTTCGTTAAAGACCACGACCCGGTTGCGGCCGGCGCGTTTGGCCTGATAGAGGGCTTGATCGGCCAGGTCAATCACCTCTTTGAGCGTATCGCCCTGGTCGGGGTAGCGGGCGACTCCGGCCGAGACGGTGCACCGAATGATCTCTTGGCCATACTCCACGCGGGCGGCCTCAAAGCGGCGTCGGATCTTTTCGGCCACCATCTGCCCCCCCTCAAGCGAGCTTTTGTGCAGTAAAAGGACAAACTCCTCTCCGCCGTAACGGGCGGCGATATCCGCTTTGCGGATGGAGCCGAGAATGATCTCCGCCAATGTCCTAATGACCATGTCTCCCGCGCTGTGGCCGTAGGTGTCGTTGACCTCCTTGAAGTGGTCGATGTCGAGCATGACGACGGTATAGGGAATAAGCCCCCGGTTCCTTTGACTGCTGAGCTTGGTGGCCAACTCTTCAAGAAATTTGCGGTTGTAGATACCGGTCAGGCCGTCTTTGAGGGACTTTTCGTGCAGTTGTCGCAACAAGATATGGGTCTCTATGACGGGCCGGGCGTTTTCAAGGTAGTTTTGCAGGAGGTGTATCTGCGCTTTAAGACGCGCTATCGTTTGGGCTTCACGGGCTAAAAAGGTGATGACAAGGGCGCTTTGGTGAATATGAAACGGGAGGCAGAAGTAGTAGGGAAACTCTCCCTTGTATAGGGGACAGACGGTGGGAAAAGCCGTGGAGTCGGCGGGTGTTTCGGTTCTGTAGGCGCGGCACGCCTCGGCGTCATCAATGCTTTTGGTGTCGCAGGGTAGGGAGGTGAGGGTGCTATAAACCGCCGTGCGGGTGTTGCGCCGGGGGTTGACGGCGTAGATGACAAAGTGCTCCGCATTCATCTCCATTCTAATCACGTCGGCCAGGTGCGCGTAGATCTGATCGAGAGAGCGATCATCCTCAATGATCTGTTTAAAACGCTGGATCTTGGAGAGGGTATCGATGGTGTCGGCCGCCTTTTGCAAGGGATCGCTTTCGTGGACAGGATTGTACTTAAGCAGGGAGGAGAGGCGGTTTTCTACCCGGCCCAGTGTCTCTTGAAACTTTTTGATCAGACTGTTGTACAGCGCGGCGCTTTCGCGTATCTCCCGGTTGCGGGTATCACACTTGACAGTGAGGTTAAAGTCCCCCTCTTTCAGGCGGCTCAGGGAGGCTTTGAGCTCTTTAAAAAAGGTGAGGTAGGGGCGGGAGAGCCGTTTGACCACATAGACGGCGATCAGCAAAAAGAGCAGGGTGATCAGTGAGATTTTCAAAAG
>JAMOMS010000046.1 GCA_027067015.1 Campylobacterales bacterium
GGGTACGGTATCTTCACCGTCTTCATCTAAATAACGGGTTGTAATGTCATATTCGTCTTCTTTTATGATATACCCTTTCGCCCCTTTATAAACCGCTTTTATCCGCAACATTCGCCCTCCAAAAGAGGTAGGGATTTTATGCGGCACGAGGTTTTTAAGATACACCGTCACCCTGTGACCCACTTGCTTATAATCCATGCGAATGGCATTTGCTACGATATCGCTGTTACGCACCCCGGCAAAGAGGTGATGGCGCAGGATTCTGGATTTGCCCGCCGTGCTGTTTTTTAGATGCACCTGTACCGAATGGCCTTTAACCGCCGGTCCCATATGGCACTCAACACAGGTTTGTTGACTTCCGCTCTTCTCATATTCGGGCCCCGTACTGCCGATAATGGTGCCGTAAACGCTTCGTTCATTGTAGTGGCAGACAAAACAGAGCTTATTGGGGTCCTTTTTGAAAAAGGGGGCGTAAGCGGTTTTATGGTAGGGTGATCTGGCATCTTTGAAAGGGCCGATCATGGTGTCGTTAGGCCCCCATTCAATCGTATCTTTCCCCCGTTTACCGGCACTTTTGGACAGATGAATCTTTTTGATGTTATGGCAGACAATACAGTTGACGCCGTCTTTGATAAAACGGCTGTTCATCGACTTTTTCACCTCTTCGCTATCCAGCCCGAAAGCGGCGGCGAACTTCTCCTCCTCATTGACCGCGTCGGAAACGTGAGGGTTGTGACACTGGGCACAGCGAATCTCCTGGCTCGCCACCGATTTGTGCCGCTTGCGCGCCGTATACTCCAGCATTTTGGCATACAGCTCATTTTTGGAGAAGTGAGATTTGGCGTGCAGGGAACGCGACCAATCCTCCGTAATGGTTTTGTGACAGGGCATACACTTGCTACTGTCGGCATATTTGGCTTCTATGGCGGCTTTGGCGTTGGTGAGCGCCAAAACGGCCAGAAACGTCAGGATCGTTTGGAATTGAGCCATACCATCACTCCTTTTTGGGCATGTAATCGGTTTTCGGCCTCGTCAAAGACCACGCTTTGGGGCCCCTCAAAGACCTCCTCGCTTACCTCCAGGCCCCGATAAGCCGGCAGGCAGTGCAAGAAGACGGCGTCCGGTTTGGCCAGGGCCATCATGGCGCCGTCGACCGTATAGCCGGCAAAATCTTGCAAACGCTTCTCTTTCTCCTCTTCCTCACCCATAGAGACCCACGTATCGGTCGTCACCACGTCGGCACCCTCCACCGCCTCTTTGGGATCGTGGGTGAAGTGAATCTTCGCGCCGCTTTGGGCGGCAAAACGCAGGGCGTCGGCGACGACCGTCTCGTCGCATTCATACCCTCTGGGGGTGGCAACGCGCAGTTCAAACCCGAGCTTGGCCGCCAGCATCAGCCAACTGTGGGTCATGTTGTTGCCGTCGCCCACCCAGGCCACAACAGGGCTATCAGCCTTGCCGTGCTCAATCATGGTCATATAATCGGCCATCAACTGAACCGGGTGGTACAGATCGGTCAAGCCGTTAATAACAGGCACGCTTGAAAAGCGGGCGAACTCTTCGAGTTTTTCCTGTTCAAAGGTCCTGATCATCACCATATCGCACATCCGGCTAATGACCCTGGCCGTATCCTTCATGGGCTCACCCCGACCCAGCTGAATATCGCGCGAAGAGAGAAAAAGCCCCGTACCGCCGAGCTGGTAGATGCCCACCTCAAAACTCACCCGCGTGCGGGTGCTGGACTTTTCAAAAATCATCGCCAGCGTCTGGTTTTGCAGATAGGGGGTAAAGCGCCCGGCTTTGACTTCGGCCTTGATGCGAAGCCCCAGGTCAATAATTTCTAAAATCTCTTCTTTGGTGTAGTCTTTGAGTGTCAAAAAGTGTCGCATTCTCTTATCCGTTTAAAATTTGGGCCGCCTCTTTGGCGTGGTAGCTGATGATAATGTCCGCGCCGGCCCGTTTAAAGCCAAGCAGGGTCTCCATCATCACCCGCTCATAATCGATCACCCCCGCCTTGGCCGCCATTTTGAGCATACTGTACTCACCGCTGACATTATAGACCGCCAGCGGCAGGCGGCTGGCTGAGCGAATGTCGCGAATAATGTCCAAATAGGCCAGCGCCGGCTTGACCATCAAAATATCGGCCCCCTGACGCTCATCTTCGAGACTCTCCAGTATCGCCTCCCTGCGGTTGGCCGGGTCCATCTGGTAGCTTCGCCGATCGCCAAAGCTTGGCGCGCTTTCGGCCACGTCTCTAAATGGCCCGTACCAGGCGCTGGCGAACTTGGTGGAGTAACTCATAATGGGTATATGCGTAAACCCCGCATCGTCCAACCCTTCGCGGATCGCCTCGATCATCCCGTCCATCATGCCGCTGGGGGCGATCATATCCGCGCCGGCCTTGGCGTGAACCACCGCCTGTTTGGCCAGGTTTTGCAATGTTATATCATTATCGACCGTTTGCAGGTCGGGGTTAAGCACCCCGCAATGGCCGTGGTCGGTATATTCGCAAAAGCACAGATCGGTTACCACCAAAAGATCGGGATGCGCCCGCTTAATGGCCCGAATCGCCGTGGCGATGATGCCGTGATCACACAGCGCGTCGCTTCCTACCGAGTCTTTGACTTCGGGAATGCCAAAAAGTATGACGCTTTTAAGCCCCAGCGCTTTGAGGTTTTCGCACTCCTTGACGGCCTCATCCACGCTCATCTGATAAACACCGGGCATGGAGGCGACCTCGTTTTTGATCCCCTCGCCAAAACGCACAAAGAGGGGGTAGATAAAATCATCAGGCGTTAAAACCGTCTCACGAACCAGGTCTCTTAGAACCGGATGGAGGCGCTTTCGTCGAAAGCGGGCGAACATGGCAAAACCTTTGTATATGGTATAATCGCGCTCGATTGAAAGCGAATATTTTACCAAAAACTTAGGAAAAGTCACCTATGCGCGTGGAAATATCCAATATCGCCAATCTGCCCACCCGGTTTGGCGCCTTTAAAATCCAATCTTTCAAAGAGTATCTGCCCGACGGCTGTTTTAAAGAGCACCTGGCGCTTTTTACTGATCCCGTTCCCGACACCCCCGTGGTACGGGTCCACTCCGAGTGTCTCACCGGCGACGCGCTGGGCAGTCGCAAATGCGACTGCGGCGAGCAGTTGGAGTATGCCCTGCGTTTCATCCACGCCCAGGGGGGTATGCTTATCTACCTGCGTCAGGAGGGGCGCAACATCGGGCTTTTCAACAAAGTCAACGCCTACGCCTTGCAAGATCAGGGCTTAGATACCGTCGCCGCCAACCACCAACTGGGCTTTTCGGCCGATGAGCGCACCTACGAGATGGTCGAAACGATACTGGACCACTTCGGCATCACCCGCATCCGCCTGCTCACCAACAACCCCAAAAAGATCGAGAGTTTGGAGGGGATTGAGATCGTCGAACGCCTGCCTATTATTGTTGAGCCCAACCCCCACAACGAAGAATACCTACAGGTCAAAAAAGAGCAGATGGGGCACCTGTTTTAATGGAGAATGGAAAATTGAGAATAGAGAATTTTGCCCCAGGCGATGCGACAAAGCGACGTGTAGAAAAATTCATAGACCTCCTGATGGACTGGAACCGCATCCACAACCTCACCGGCGCCAAAACCCGCAAAGCGGTAAGAGCGCAGGTGGAGGATTCGCTCTATCCGCTTGGCTTCCTGCCCCGTACGCCCGAGAGTCTGCTGGATATCGGCACGGGGGCGGGCTTTCCGGGGCTGGTGCTTGCTTGCGCGTGGCCCGAGACCGAAACCACCCTTTGCGAACCCCTGC
>JAMOMS010000047.1 GCA_027067015.1 Campylobacterales bacterium
GATGTTAACCATCGATTAACTATCCGTTGTCGGCAGTTAACCTTGGCTGTTTTACAATACGTTTAGCCTTTTGGATTCCCCAAAGGCGAGTGACGCTCTTTCAAGCCCTATGCTTACAAGGTGATGGCACCCTTACTCCCTTTGGCGTCTTGTGTGGGACGTCCCGACTCGCCCCTCTCCCTTACAATCATCAATGACACGGCAGGCATAGGGTTTGAAAGAGCGCCGCTCGCCGGGCGTGCCTCTTTTGGTTCATCCTAATAAGCGGTGATAAAGCGCTATCGGACGAAAAACGAGAGGCGCGAAAATGAATAAGGTTCAAAAAGATGAATATCATTCAAAAAGGAGATTTTTCATGTTGAAAAAAGGTGTACTTGTCTCAACCGTGCTGGCGGCTGTGCTGACGGCCGGTAGCGTCAATTTTCAAAACGCGCCCCAGGGGGTGAGGGTAATGCCCGAGGCGGGCAAAATTCTCTCTTACAACCGCGCCATCGGCCATGCCAGCCGCTGTGTGGTCAATATCTCGGCCAGCAAAAAGGTGCGCCAAAATATTCCCTCGGCCTTTATGGATCCCTTTTTCAGGCAGTTTTTCAACCTGCCGTTTGGGCGCATGATGCCCAAAGAGCGGGTTCAGCGCTCCCTGGGATCGGGGGTCATTGTGACCAACGACGGGTATATCATCACCAACAACCATGTGGTTGACGGCGCTGACGAGGTGAAGGTAACGGTGCCGGGCAAGGAGAAGGAGTATAAGGCCAAAATCATCGGTACCGATCCCAAAACCGATATCGCCGTCATCAAGATTGACGCCAAAGACCTGCCGGCCATTCGCATGGGCGACTCCGATACCCTCCAAACGGGCGACCTGGTCTTTGCCATCGGCAACCCTTTTGGGGTAGGGGAGAGCGTGAGTCAGGGGATTATCTCGGCGCTTGGCAAGGACAGCGTGGGGATCAACCAGTATGAGAACTTCATTCAGACCGACGCGGCCATCAACCCCGGCAACAGCGGCGGCGCGTTGGTGGATAGCCGCGGGGTGCTGATCGGTATTAACAGCGCCATAATCACCCGTAGCGGGGCGAGCAACGGGATCGGCTTTGCCATTCCGGTCAATATGGTTAAACGGGTGGCCAAACAGCTGATTGAGCACGGCAAGGTGGAGTACGGCTATCTGGGGGTCAGCATCAGCGACCTGACGCCCCAGCTCAAAAAGGTCTATCGCAACAAGGCCGGTGCGGTGGTGTTGGATGTGCAAAAGGATGCGCCGGCGGCCAAAGCGGGCCTGCGACGTGGCGATTTGATCTTGTCGGTGAATGACAAGATTATCAAAGACGCCACCGACCTGAAAAACACCATCGGTGCCATGGCGCCCGGTACAATCGCCAGATTGCGGATTGAGCGGGATAAAAAGGAGAAGACCATATCGGTGAAGCTGGGTACCTTCCCCGACGCGAAATCGGCCGGCGCCGGCGGCGACAAGACGGTCGAGGGGCTTACGCTGGAAAATCTTACCCCCGCCATTCGCCGACAGCTTGGCATTTCCGATGATATTCATGGCGTGGTGGTGACCGAGGTCAAATCCGACAGTGAGGCGGATAAAGCCGGGTTTATGCCGGGAGATATTATCATTCAGATTGAAGATATGATGATCAAAAACGTCGGTGACGTGACCCGGGCGATGAGCCGCTACCATGGGAAAAAACGGGTCTATATCAACCGCCGGGGGATGATTCGCATTCTGGTTATCGACTAAAAGGAGCCCCTATGGTCAAAGTGCTGATGATCGAAGATGACGAAGAGCTCGCGGAGATTTTAACAGAGTACCTGCAACGCTTCAATATCGAGGTGGCGTCGGTGCCCGATCCTTTTGTGGGGCTCAGCGAGCTGGAGACACGGCACTTTGACATCGTGATCTTGGACCTCACCCTGCCCGGCATGGACGGGTTGGAGGTGTGTGAGCAGATTCGCAAAAAGACCGATATCCCCATTATCATCTCCAGCGCCCGCAACGATATTACCGATAAAATCGTGGGGTTGGAGAAGGGGGCGGACGACTACCTGCCCAAACCCTATGACCCCAGGGAGCTGGTGGCGCGTATCAAGACCATTTTACGCCGTATCGGCCGTGACAAGGCCCAGCAGGAGGAGAAGCGGAGCGACCTCTATTTGGATGAGGCGACCAAGATGATCTACCTGCGGGGTGAGCCGCTGAATCTTACGGCGGCGGAGTACGGTATTTTGGCCTATATGTTAGAGCACGCCAACGAGGTGGTCTCCAGGGAAAACCTTATCTACAACGTCGACGCGGTGCACGAGGAGAGCTCGCTCAAATCCATTGACGTCATTATCAGCCGTATCCGCAGTAAGCTGGGCGACAACCCCAAAAACCCCCGCTTTATCCGTTCGGTGCGGGGATTGGGATACCGTCTGACACCATGAGCTTCTCCCTTCGGCGCGTCTCTATCTTTGTCTTTATCGCGGCAATCTTTGCCATCGCTTTTTTGGCGGCGGGTACCGCCTTTTACTTCTATAGTGTCAACGACCGCTTTCGGCACAACCAGATGGTGGTTCAGCGTAACATCCTTTTTGCCCAGAATGTCCTTTTGCGTATTGAGCGGGGCGATACGGCCGACGAGATCGCCGAGACGGCCATTCGCTACAACATGGACTGGATTTTGGACAAAGAGGAGGGCAAAGCCCTGCTGATCGGCGCCAAACTTCTGGGGCGCCAGCCGACCCCTTCGGGGTTTATCGATATGCTCAAAAAGGGTGACAGAATCTTTGTGCTTATCAACGCCCGGGGCAAGTTGATTTTGTTTGAGGATTTGCGCTTTCACCCGTATGATCCCACGATTGTGTGGCTCTATTTCGCGCTGACGGCGTTGGTGATGGGGCTGATCTTCTGGGCCATCTGGTTTAAATTAAGACCCTTGAAATATCTGCAACGCTGTATCCGCAAGTTTGGGGAGGGGGAACTGCAGATTCACTGCAAAATCGAGGGAACGGATGAGATTGCCCAGGTCTCCCAGGCTATCGATGAAGCTATTGGCCGTATCCGCACCCTGATTCAGTCGCGCAACCTCTTTATCCGCAATATCATGCATGAGCTCAAAACCCCGCTGACCAAGGGGCTTTTGACGGTGCAGATGCTCTCAGACGATAAGCAAAAAGAGCGGCTGGAGCGCATCTTTATGCGGTTGGATAGCACGGTAAGCGAGTTTGGCACCATTGAACAGCTCAGTAGCGGGCGTTTTCCGCTGACCATCCGGCCCATCGTGGTGCAGGATCTGGTGGATCAGGCGATCGACCTGGCGATGATTGAGAAGGAGCGGGGCGATTACGCCATTGAGGCGGTACGGATCGAGGGGGATTTCAAGCTTCTTTCCATCGCCCTGAAAAACCTGATCGACAATGCCGTCAAGTACGCCCCCGACAAGCGTTTTCGGCTCATTGCCGACCAGAAAGGGTTGACGGTGGAGAATCGGGGCGAGAAGCTTCCCCATTCACTGCAGTTTTATATTCAGCCCTATACCCAGGGTGATGAGGCGATCAGCGGTTTGGGGCTGGGGCTCTATATTGTCGACATGATCGCCAAAGCCCACGGTTTTCGGTTTCTCTATCGCTATCGCAACGGCAAAAACCGCTTCATAATTGAATTTTAAAGAAATCGCGCTATAATTTCCCTCTCAAAACCCTTATGTCCCGTTAGCTCAGCCGGTAGAGCATCTCCCTTTTAAGGAGGTGGCCCTTGGTTCGAATCCAAGACGGGACACCACGTTTTATTTTTCCCCT
>JAMOMS010000048.1 GCA_027067015.1 Campylobacterales bacterium
CAATATATGGGACTTTTTGGTTTCACACCATGAGGGGCTTTCGACCCGTGTCGGAGATGGGGGGCTTAAGCTAAGCGGGGGACAAAAACAGCGTATCGCCATTGCCAGAGCTTTGTATACCGATCCCGAAATATTGGTGCTTGATGAGGCCACATCGGCCCTTGACGGCGAGACGGAGCGTAAGATTATGGAAGAGGTTTATCGATTGGGGCGCGAGAAAACATTAATCATTGTTGCTCACCGGTTAACAACTTTGCGAGGATGTGATAAAGTGTATCGCGTAGAAGCTGGAAGGATAGAAGATGTCTCAGGCACCTTTTGATGCGGTGGTGGTAGGGGCCGGATTGGCCGGCGCCGTTTTGGCCGAACGGTTGGCACAGGTTGCCCAAAAACGGGTCTTGGTGGTAGAAAAAAGATCGCATCTTGGCGGTAACTGCTACGACGAGAAAGATGAGGCCGGTATTTTGGTTCATCGCTACGGTCCGCACCTTTTTCATACCGACAACAAAGCCGTGATGGACTATTTGCGTCCTTTTGCCGACTGGATACCCTATTTTCATAAAGTCAAGGCGCACATAGACGGTATAGAGGTGCCTTTGCCGTTTAATTTTCGTAGTATGGAGTTGCTATTTGATGCCGCAACGGCGCAAAGGGTACAAAGCCGTCTGGTTGAGCGCTTCGGATACGGCGCGAAAGTTCCGATTCTGGAACTTCAAAAGAGTGCCGATCGTGATTTGATCTTTTTGGCCGAGTTTGTTTATGAAAAAGTTTTTTTGCACTATACGCTCAAGCAGTGGGGTTTACGACCCGACGAGATCGATAAAGAGGTGACGGCGCGGGTACCGGTACTGGTGGGAAGGGATGAGAGATATTTTCAGGACCGTTATCAGTTCGTGCCGGCCGACGGATACGGTGCGTTGATTAAAAAGATGTTGACCCATCCCCGTATCAAGTGGATGTTGCAGACCGATTTTTTGGAGATAGCCGAGCTTAAAGAGGGCAAGATTTCACTCTTTGGCGCTCCATTTGAGGGCACGGTGTTTTATACCGGCGCGCTGGATGAACTCTTTGATTATCGCTGGGGCGCTTTGCCGTACCGTAGCGTTCAGATGGCGTTTGAGACGCTTCCTATGCCTCGTTATCAGGTGTGCGCGACGGTAAACTATCCCAACCAGTTCGATTTTACCCGTATAACGGAATTTAAACATATTCATCCCGTAACGGTAGAGAAAACCACCGTCTTAAAAGAGTATCCATGTGCGCATATACCCGGCAAGACGATACCGTATTACCCCGTTTTTACGGATAAAAACCGCGCCTTGTACGCGCGCTATGCGCAGTTGGCAAAAACGTATGGGCAATTTGTACCGGTCGGTCGGTTGGCGGAGTATCGCTATTACGATATGGATGACGCGGTAGCCAGGGCGCTGGATGTTTTTAAGGAGTATATCGGTTGATGGATGCGCCAGAAATTTGCGTGAGTCGTCCTGCTGAGAAAAGAAGCGATATATGTATTGTCATTCCCACATTTAACCAGTATGAGGTGACGGCAAAGAGTGTCGCGTTGTTGGCAAAACAGACGGTAGCGTGTGATATTGTGGTGGTCGATAACGCCTCAACGGACGGTACGTATGAGCGTTTGGCGGAAGAGTTCACGCATATTACGCTTTTAAAGAGCAAGGTAAACAGCGGCGGATCGGGCGGGCTCTATTTGGGGCAAAAATATGCCTATGAGCGAGGGTATGAGTATATTGTTTTAAGTGACAATGACGCCTTTGCCGTTGATGACAACTTGATTGAGTCAATTGTCAATGTGGCGGACGATTCGCACATTGCCGCCTTTGTCAATGCGGCGGAAGAGGATGAGCCGAGTATTAAAATTTTTCATTTCGGATGCTACCATCGGCGTTTGGTTGAGCGGATCGGTTTGGTGGCGTATCACTATTTTATTTACGGTGACGACGTGGAGTATGAGTATCGTTTGCGTCAGGCCGGGGTTGAGACAATAAACGTTTGGGTGCGCTATGCCCATCCAATGAAGTACCACTATCCTGTCAACCGTGTCTATTTTGATATACGCAACGAGTTGGAAAACGCAAAGATTTACGCTTCGCGCAGAAAAGACCTTTTTAGAAACCTTTTTCCTAAATTTCTCTTTTTCAAGCTCTATGAACCGACCAAATACAGCGTCATGCGTACGGCCATTCGTGCGTGGCAACAGGGCGTTTGGGACAACGGCTTCATTGCCAAAAAGTTTCATATGGATGTTGCGTATACGCGTTTGGACGCAACCGCCCTTCGCGAACTGGCCGGGCAGAGGGAGCTGATTGTAACATACAATAAACGTTTGACGGCGTTTTTGGAACAAAACGCCATTGCCTACCGACTTTATGAGAGAAAGTATCGATTTGGCAAGCGGGGCGCCGTATTGTTGCACAATAGTTATATCCCGGCGATACTATTCTTCTCAAAAACTTATTATATTGTCGATGTGGAGCAAGAAACGGGATCGATTGTCTGCTTTGTGCCGGCGTCATGTTCGCTTTTAAGAAAAATCGCCGCGCTTTTAGAGGCTTGGGTGCAGACCCTAAAAATATGCAGGCTTGTGAACCGAAAGGCGTGAAATGCTTCCTGATAAATATGTAATAGAAAAACCGGAACGTTTCTATGAAAAGACGCGGTTTCATCCCAAAACGCACGATACCTGCATCATCATTCTCAATTACAACAACAAAGCTTCTATTTTGAAACTGGCCGGCTATTTGCGGGATGTCGATGCCGATGTGTTGATG
>JAMOMS010000049.1 GCA_027067015.1 Campylobacterales bacterium
AACCACTCCGGTGACGGAAGTTTTGACGCGCTCTACGCGGAGTACGCCGATCGGTATAACCTGATTCGTACCCGAGAAAACCTTGGGGGTGCCGGCGGGTTTGGTTTGGGTATTCAGTGGGTAGTTGAAAGGGGGTATGACTACTGCTTTGTCAGCGAAGAGGATGCCCTGCCCGTTTCGGGTGATGAGGATATATTTGTCGAAATGTTAAAGTATCGGGCACCCGATCGGTTTGTTGTTGCGCGCTATTTTGAGTTGGATGTCAACTCCTTTAATTTACACTATACGATCTACCCCTCCTGGTTGATCAAAGAGGCGGGGACTTTGAACATGGGTCTCTTTTTTCGCGCCGATGATCAAGAGTGGGGCGAGCGTGTACGCAGGAGGGCCCGCCAAAGCGGCAGACAGATGGAGACTGTAAGGGTGGCGCGTTCATACACCCATCCGTTGATTAAAAAGGGCTTTGGCCTTTTTGCCAACTATTTTTCCATGCGTAACGCCTTTTTGGTCTATCTGAAATATCCCAACCGTCACTTTTTGGTTGACTATACGCTCAATTTTGTCAAATATTTCTCTTACGGGCTCTTTTGCTTGTTATATGACGGCAATCCGTGGCCGATGCGTCAGTTTGCGGTCGCCTACCTGGACTTTTTAAAAGAGGATTTAACTCATAACAAAGAGCGTATCGCGACATTGGGGCAGGCCCTTTTGGAACCCAAACAGACCTACCGAATGCAAACGTGTGACTTTGATACCTTTTATCGGCGTTTTGCCGACAGAAAGATCGTGAGCGATTCGATGCGCAATCCTCACTTTTTGGTTTACCGTTTTGCCTTGTCGGCCAAAAAAGGTGTCATTGCCGGTAAATATAGCGGCGTGTCACGTCTCAAGGCGCTCTGGTTTCGCCGAATTGTTTTTGTCGAGCACGTTGACTTTATGCAAAGGCGCATAGAGTACTTTGAGTATGAGAATCGCGGATGGCTATGGGCACGTGCGCTCCTTCTTTTCTCAACGGCGTTGGGCGCAATCGGCGCGGGTGTGACTTGGCCCGTTACTTTTGTAAAGAGATGGCGCGGATAGGATGCGACTGCTTTTTGTGATCTCCTCTCTCTCATCCGGCGGCGCGGAGCGGGTGCTCTCTTTTTTGGCCAATCAATTGTGTCAGCGTCATGATGTGGTGATCGCGACATTTTCGGGTGACGCTCCCTTTTACCCTCTTGATAGACGCGTCACGCATATGCGTCTTCATCTTTTAACCCCTTCGGCCAACCCGGCGGTACGTTTGGCCGGCATGGTTCGGCGGGTGTGGCGTTTATATAAGCTTATGCGAGAGTATCGGCCCGATGCGGTGCTCTCTTTTATGACCCATACCAATCTGACGGCCATTCTTTCGGCGCGATTGGCGGGGGTGCGGATTGTGGTTTCAGAGCGTATCGCGCACGACTTTTACACCTCCGCGATGGTGCGGATATTGCGGCGACGGCTCTACCCTTTGGCTCATTGCGTGCTCACGCAGACAGAAGCCGACGCGGCCTACTACAACACATTTGTGCCTACACGGGTTTTGCCCAATCCCGTTGCCGTTTCTCCAACGCAGGTACGCGCCAAAACACAAACGGTTTTGGGGGTTGGACGGCTGGAAGCGCAAAAGGGATTTGAGGATCTTATTATCGCCTTTGCGTCGCTGGCTCGCCCGGGATGGCGATTGGTGATTGTCGGCGAGGGGAGGCAACAAGAAGAGTTGGAGGCGTTGATCGCCCGCTATCCGGCGTCGGATATTGTCTTGGCGGGACGTCAAGAGGATATGGCGCCGTGGTATGCGGAAGCGTCGGTTTTTGTGCTGAGCTCCAGGCGGGAGGGTTTTCCAAACGCCCTTTTGGAAGCGATGGCTTTCGGGTGTGCGTGTGTCGCGTACGCGTGTCCTTACGGTCCCGAAGAGTTGATGACACATGAGAAAGAGGGGTTGTTGGTGCCGGCTAACGATCGTTTGCGATTGCAAGAGGCGTTGGGACGCGTGATGGATAGCGCTGTTTTGCGCAATCGATTGGCGCAATCGGCACGACAAAGAGCCGAGCGGTATGCGCCCGATCGGGTTATACCGCAGTGGGAGGCGGTGTTGTGTGAGGTGGCCGATGGATAGAAAGATTCGCCTGGTGCTTGCGATTCGCTCTTTGGATGTCGGCGGAGCCGAACGGCAGTTTATAGAGCTTGTCAAAGGAATTGACAAAAACCGTTTTGAGGTGATGGTTTGCACCATGTACAAAGGCAGGCGGGACGCGCATATTGAGGGGTTGACAGGTGTCAACTTTGTGCATTTACATAAACAGGGGCGGTATGATGTGCTACGTTTTGGCTTGCGTTATAAAAAGCTACTCAAAGCCTTTGCCCCCGATGTGATTTATGCGTTTTTAGGGGAGATGAGCCTCTTTTCGCTTTGGTGCAAACCCGCGGAAACCAAAGTGATTTGGGGTATACGGGCTTCAAATATGCGGTTACACCTGTACGGTTTGATGCCTCGGCTCCTTTTTCGATTGCAAAAAGAGCTCTCTTCGCGGGTAGACGCCATTGTCACCAACTCTCGTGCCGCCGTCGACTTTCATGCAAAAGTCGGATTTGATATGCGCAAGGCCGAAGTGATTTATAACGGGATTGATATACAACGTTTCAAGCCGGATGCGCAAGCCAGAAGGGAATTTCGCCTCCGTTACAATGTGCAGGAGGATGAGACGGTTATCGGTATTGCGGCGCGTCTGGACCCGATGAAAGGTTATCCGATTTTTGCGCGGGCGATTCAGCGCCTTTTGCAAGAGCACCCAAAACTCAAGATCTTTTCAGCCGGTACGGGTTCGGCGGAGATTAAGCGACAATGTGAGGCAATACTCGGAGCGTATGATCGACAACGTTTTATCTGGCTGGGAGAGGTGGATGAGATGGCCTCTTTTTACAACGGATTGGATCTTTATGTCTCTTCATCGCTTTTTGGAGAGGGATTTAGCAACAGCGTCGCCGAGGCGATGGCGTGCGGTATTGCCTGTGTTGTTACCGATGTGGGTGACAGCGCCGTGATTGTGGGAGAGACCGGTTGGGTTGTTTTGCCGGGGGATGCCGATGCGCTTTATCGGCAGGTTAAAGCGGTGTTGGGGGTGTGCCGCAATAAACGGAGGAAAGCGGCGTGTCGTGACAGAATCACGCAGAACTTTTCCATAGAAAAGATGGTGCGTCAAAGCGAGGAGGTGGTAAGAAGATGTGCGGCATTGTAGGAGTAAAAGGGGCGGATAGGGGGGAGTTGGCCCGCATGATGAAGGTCATCGGCCGTCGGGGGCCCGATGATAGCGGAAATTATAGCGATGCGCACATAAGTCTGGGGCACGTGCGTCTGGCCGTTTTGGATTTAAGTGAGGCGGGCCGTCAGCCGATGAGGTTTGACAACCTTGTCATTGTCTTTAATGGAGAGGTTTACAACTTCCGCGACATCCGTCGGGAGCTTGCGTCGGAGTATCT
Source organism: Campylobacterales bacterium (assembly GCA_027067015.1). Taxonomy (GTDB): domain Bacteria; phylum Campylobacterota; class Campylobacteria; order Campylobacterales; family Hydrogenimonadaceae; genus Hydrogenimonas. The sequence continues at coordinate 3,502 of JAMOMS010000049.1, forward strand.
GTTTGAATCCGAAACCGATACGGAGGTCGTGCTTAAAGCGTGGCACAAATGGGGCGCATCCGCGTTGGCGCGTTTTCGGGGGATGTTTGCCTTTGCGATTTACGATCTTTCGTCTCAAACGGTGACACTTGTGCGAGACAGGGTAGGGGTGAAACCGCTCTATTACCTCGATGACGGTGAGCGTTTTGCGTTTGCCAGCCAACCGGGAGCACTCAAAGCGTATGACGGCGATCTGTCAATCCGGCAAGAGGCGCTGTGTGAATTTTTTCAGTACGGTTACATCTCTTCCGGACTCAGTATCTATCGGCACGTGCGCAAGGTGCCTCCCGCGCATATGTTGACTTACGACCTCAAAAACGGTCGGTCGGAGTTACAATCCTATTGGTCGATCCTCCCCTTTTTCGACAAACCGAAGTTTCAAAAGAGTGAAGAGGAGCTGATCGACGAACTCGAAGCACTGCTGATCGACAGCTTTTCTTTGCGGATGGTCGCCGACGTGCCGGTGGGGGTGTTTCTTAGCGGCGGCATCGACAGCTCCGTTGTCGCGGCCATTTTGCAAAAACATTACGGCGGCATCCACACCTTTACCATCGGCTTCAACGAAGCCGCCTACAACGAAGCCGAGTGGGCCAAAAAGGTCGCCGCCCATCTGGGAACGACCCATACCGAGCGTTATTTGGACGCCGAAGCGGCCAAAGAGATTTTGCTTCGGTTTGTGGAGATTTATGACGAGCCTTTCGGGGATAGTAGCGGGATTCCCACGACATTGGTGGCCGGTGTGGCCAAAGAGGCGGGGATGAAGGTGGTGCTGAGCGCTGACGGCGGGGATGAGGTATTTTGCGGTTATGAGCGTTACTGGTATAACTACGCCATAGGCAAAAAGATTTTTCTGCTACCGCGTCCGTTGCGCCGACTGCTGGCCAAAACAATGGAAGTGGTGGGGGTAGATCGCGCCTCGAAACTTTTTAAAATAAAAAACTTCGCCCACAAATATAATCAGCTTGGCGAGATGCTCAAAGATGATGATTGGCGCCACTTTTACGAAAAGATGGTGCACAACGCCAAGGGGTATCAGACACGCGCCCTTTTGGGATGTGAGGTGCATAACGATGAGAGCGGGTTTTTGGCGGGACTTCGCGAGCACCCGATGCAGGGGATGATGCTTTGGGATTACCACCGTTACCTGCCCGATGATATTTTGGTCAAAGTTGACCGCGCGACGATGTTTCACTCCATCGAGGGGCGTGAACCTTTGCTTGATCACCGGATCGCCGAGTTTATGGCTCAGGTGCCTTTCGGGTACAAGTATCGTGACGGTACGAGCAAATACCTGTTGCGTAAAGTGTTGGAGCGCTATTTGCCCGTTGATTTGATTGATCGTCCCAAAATGGGCTTTGGTATTCCGATGTTTGAGTGGTTTGGAGGGACTTTGGGAGAGCTTTTTGACGACTATTTTGCGGGGGAGGATGAGTGGTTGAATATGCAGTTTGCCCGGGACGAGCTTGCGCGGTTTCGTAAAGGACTACCGGTTAATGTGAATCTGCTTTGGTTTGTTTTGGTCTATAGGATGTGGAGCAGACGGTGGCTGTAAAGAGACGTTTGGGCATTGTGCTCTACTCTTTGAGCGCCGGCGGCGCGGAACGGGTGGTTTCTGTTTTGCTTCCCTATCTGCTTAAAAGGTATGAGATTACACTCTTTTTAATGAATGATACACTCTATTATTCGCTTCCCCAAGGGGTTGAAACGGTTTGGCTGGAGCATTCGGCTCCTGATGAGCCGGGTTGGTTAAAGCTTTTGAAATTGCCGCTTTTGGCGTGGCGATTGAAACGGGCGTGTCAAAAACGCCGAATTAAAAGGGTGCTGACATTGATGAACCGACCCAACTATATCGGGGTGTTGGCCAAGCTTTACGGTTGGCGCGGGTATTTGATTATCGGTGAAAGGGGAACCCCCTCTCGGCAGTATGCCGGGAATACGCCTCACGCGCGTATAAACAGGTGGCTGATTCGCACCCTCTATCCTCGGGCCGATAAAGTCACGGCCAACTCATACGGCGCTTTAACCGATTTAAAGGAGCGTTTTGGCGTACCGCCGCAAAAGCTGGCGGTCTTTTATAATCCTTTTAAGCCGCCTGAAAGGATACAAGTGCGCGAAGCGGTAGAAAAAGAGAGCGGTACGTTTGTCTTTGTAACCGTCGGACGCTTGGATGAGGGGAAAAATCACCGTATGCTGATAGAGGCTTTCAAAAGAGTCAGGCAACCGCATATGCGGCTTTGGATTGTAGGAGACGGCCCTTTGCGTTCCGAGTTGGAAGCGCAGGCAAAATCTTTGGACGGTGCGGTTACGTTTTGGGGGCGACAAGACCCTTTTGCTCTTTTGCACACAGCCGATGTGTTTGTTTTCGGTTCCAAAAGAGAAGGATTGCCCAATGTGTTAATCGAGGCGCTATATTGCCGTTTGCCGGTGATCTCAACCGATTGCATGAGCGGGCCCCGTGAAATTTTGGCCGATGAACGCGACTATGCCGAGCCGACACGCGGCTATCGCGTGGTAACCTACGGGATTTTGGTAGAAGAGGAGAACGTTCAGTCTATGGCCGGGGCGATGAAAGAAGTGTATAATAATAAAAATTTACGAGAGATGTTGGCCGAACGCGCGGCTGAACGGGCTGATTTTTTTCAGGCGGAAAGAGCCGTTTTGGCTTTGCAAAAGTGGTTGGAAGAGCAAAAATGAAAACAAAGAAACATAACGGTATCGGGCATACCTCGGAAGTGACGTTTTGGTTAATGACGGCGGTGGCGTACCTTTTTGCCCTGACGGTACGGTATTACTGGGTGGGATGGGCAGAACACTATCCTGAGTTTTTTTGGCACGGTACCTTAATGATCAATACCAATGACGGCTACTTTTGGGGTGAGGGAGCCAGGGATATTCTTGCGGGTTTCCATCAGCCCCATGACCTTTCGCCCGTGACAGAGCCGTTATCGAAACTGACGGCGTGGTTGGTGCGGGTTGCGCCCTGGTCGTTGGAAGAGGTGATGTTGTGGTTGCCGGCTGTTATGGGCTCTTTGATCGTGATACCGGTGATGTTGATTGCCAGGGAGTTAAAACAGGAGATTATGGGCTTTGTGGCGGCCCTGCTTGCCGGGATTGCATGGAGCTACTACAACCGTACCATGGTAGGGTATTATGATACCGATATGCTAACGGTTGTGTGGCCCTCGCTGATATTGTGGGCGATTGTGCGGGCGCATTTGCGCAAAGAGAAGTGGATGCCGCTTGCGGTGGCTTTGTTGATGCTACTTTATTGGAACTGGTACCCTTCGGCGGCGCCGTTGAACTTGGCCTTTGTGTTGGCGGTGTTGTTATATACCCTGCTCTTTGAGAGAAAAACGCTATATCACTACAGGCTTTTGGCTTTTATGACAATCGCGCTCTCTTCCGCGCCGGTTTGGGTATTGGTTGTTGCTTTATCGGCTTTGGGTATATGGTTTTGGAAACAGAGAGGATTCAAAGAGCACCTGTACGCGCTTGGTGCCTCTTTATTGCTGTTTGCGGTTTGGGGCGGTCTGGAGCCGGTTTGGTATCAGGTAAAGGGGTACTTGCTTCGAGAAGGGGCGCAAGATGGGCTGAACCTGCACTATTTTGCCGTCACCAAAACCGTGAGAGAGGCGGGCCGTATACCTTTTGAGCTGTTTGCCAATCGCATTAGCGGTTCGGTTGGGGTTTTTGCCCTTTCGGTTGTCGGGTATGTGATGTTGGCCTGGCGGTATCGGGTGATGTGGCTGGCCCTGCCGATGGTGGGCTTGGGGTTTTTGGCGCTCAACGGCGGATTGCGTTTTACGGTTTATGCCGTGCCCATTTGCGCCCTGGGTTTTGGCTATTTGGCGGTCTGGATAGCGGAGTATGTCAGCGCCTTTTCTGGGCAAAAGCGCCGTATACTCTTTTACCTTCTGATCGCCCTTTTTGTGCCGACGGCCCTGTTCCCCAATATTGAGCATATCAAGGCCTATAAAGTGCCGACGGTTTTGAATCGTGAAGAGGTGACGGTGCTTGATCGGCTACGCCGTTTGGCCAAGCGTGAAGATTATGTCTTAACCTGGTGGGACTACGGTTATCCGGTCCGTTTTTACGCGGATGTGAAAACATTGATTGACGGCGGCAAGCATTCCGGTGATGTCAATTTTCCCGTCAGTTACGCCTTAAGCCGTCCGCAGGTTGCCAGTGCCAATATGGCGCGCTTGGATGTTGAGTTTACGGAGCGTGCCTACGCGAAAGGTGAGGAGGGGGATTATTTGGGGCGCATGATGAGGGCCTATAAAGCGCAAGACCCCGACCGCTTTTTGGCCCGTTTGCAAGATAAAATCTCTTTGCCGGCCAAAACCCGGGATGTTTACTACTATCTGCCTTTACGGATGTTGGATATTTTTCCCACGGTTTGCGCTTTTAGTAATATTGATCTGCATACCGGTCAGATGCGACGCCAACCTTTCTTTATAGTAAGCGACCGTTTCAAGGATACCCCGCAAAAGCTCTATCTGGGTGGCGGGATCGTGCTCAACAAAAAAAACGGGCGTATCGCGTTGGGCCAAAAAGAGATCCCTTTGGCTTCTATTACTACCGTGACGCTGGATAAGGCCGGACGGCCAAGGGCGCAGACGCAAAAGTTACACGATGGCGCGCCGCTTTACCTGATTTTCATGCGCTCTTATGGGCGTATTTTATTGATGGATCGCCAGATGTTTGACTCTGCTTATATTCAACTGTTTGTACTGGGACGCTATGATCCGGCGCTTTTTGAGCCGGTGATCTTTTCGCCCTATGCCGCGGTTTATAAGTTAAAAAGATAGTTATGCGTATCGGTTTTCTTTCCCACCTGGATGATAACCTCTGGCTCTTTCGATTGCCGATCATGCGCGAGTTGTTGACAAGGGGGAATGAGGTGTTTGCCGTAGCGCCCAGGGGCAAGCGGTGGGAAGCTTTCGCGCAAGAGGGTATTCAGCCTATAGATTATGCCATAGCGCGACGCAGTCTCAATCCTTTGAAAGAGCGTCAAGCCGTCGGGGCGATCTATCGGGCGATTGCGCCGTTAAAGTTAGATATTTTACACACCTTTACCGCCAAACCCAATATCTACGGCACCTTTGCCGGTCGCCGGGCAAAGATCCCCGTCATCTACAATCTGGTGGAAGGGTTGGGGTCGTACTATGTCGAGGAGGATCTCAGGTCTCGCATCATGCGCCGGATGATCGAGCAACTCTACAAAAAAGCCTTCTCGCTCAGTGACGGTTGCGTGTTTGTCAACCGTGACGATCCGGCCTATATGATCGGGCGGGGGATTATCGATCCGGCGAAAGTCACGATCATCCGAAGTGTCGGGGTCGATACACGGCTCTTTTCACCCGACGCGGTCGATACCGACGCGGTGGCGCGTCTGCGCGCCGAGCTCTCACCCGACGGTCGGCCGATCGTAATGATGGTGGCCCGGGCGATCTGGCACAAGGGGGTCGCGGAGTTTTACGAGGCGGCGGAGCGTTTAGGGCAAAAAGCCGTCTTTGTTTTGGTCGGCGGAACCGACACGGGAAATCCCAGTTGCGCCGATGAAACGTTTCTTCGCGCCGGGGCGGTAAAATGGCTGGGAGAGCGGGATGAGATGGTTACATTAACCGCCACAGCCGATATTTATGTATTGCCGACGTTTTATCGCGAGGGGGTGCCCCGGACCCTGTTGGAGGCCGCGAGCATGGGCAAGCCTTTGGTGGCGACCGATGTGGTCGGATGTCGGGAGGTTGTTGAAGATGGGGTGAACGGCTATCTCGTGCCGCCTCGTGATGGTGCCAAATTGGCGGCGGCCATTGACATATTGCTGGCCGATCCGTTAAAACGGCAACGTTTCGGCGTCGCTTCCCGTCGCAAAGCGGTGCGGGAGTTTGATGTAAAACAGGTGGTGCAACACTATATGAAACTGTATGAGTCTGCTTGTGTATCGTAACTATATCAAACCTTTTTTGGATAGGACATTGGCCATAGCGCTATTGGTTGTAAGCGCGCCGATTATGGCGGGTGTGGCACTGCTTATTTACATGTGTATGGGTAGGCCCGTGCTCTTTTGTCAGCGGCGTCCGGGAAAAGATGGTAAAATCTTTACCATCTATAAGTTTCGTACCATGACCGATGAGCGGGATGAGAAGGGCCGATTGTTGCCCGACGACAAGCGGCTTAAAGGGGTGGGCAAATTGATACGCGCCCTTAGCCTGGATGAGCTCCCTCAGCTTTTTAATGTCCTTAAAGGGGAGATGAGCTTTGTCGGTCCTCGTCCTTTATTGGAGGAGTATTTGCCGCTTTATAACGCGCGTCAACGTCGCCGACACGACGTACTGCCCGGTATCACCGGCTGGGCACAGGTGAACGGTCGTAACGCGATTAGCTGGGAGGAGAAATTTGAGTATGATCTTTGGTATGTCGAACATCAGTCGTTTGCGCTTGATTTAAAGATTGTATGGCTGACACTGCTGAAAGTTTTGAAGAGAGAGGGGATCAGCCAGACAGGTGAAGCGACGATGGAGAAGTTCAAGGGAAGTCGATGAAAACGATTCTGTTTCTTTCTAATATGATTGTCCAACCCGTCGGACGGGCACTCAAGGGGCGTTATGATGTTATGTACGCTGATCTAGATGCCTTCATATCTACTTTGCAAAGCCGCGTAGAGGCCGATGCGCTGGTGATTCTTTTTGATCCCCGTTTTTTTTACCCTCTCTATCCTGACGAAGGCGTGGGGGAGCGTTTGGCGTTTTTGCAAACACTGTTGCAAGGTTTTCGCGCCCAAAACCGAACGCCGGTGGTGCTGGGCAATCTTTTTGATGCTTTTCCTGGTTATTATACCGCCGAGATCACCCGTAGTTATCAAAAACTCATAGAGATCAATCTTGCGTTGGAGGAGTTGAAAGAGACGATAAGCGATTTGGAGATCTGTGATCTCTTTTCGGTCGGTATGCGCCTGGGGAGCGAGCGGCTTTTTCAGAGCAAAAACCGTTTTCTTTTCCAGTCGCCTTTTACCAAAGAGGGGGCCGCCGCCGTCGCCGACGCGGTCGATGCCGCCCTGGCGCGCCTTTGGGGTAAACGCAAAAAGGTGCTGGTATTAGACGGCGACAACACCCTCTGGGGCGGGATCGTCGGAGAAGACGGTGTCGAGGGGATCGCCTGCGACGAGAACTATCCGGGGATCGCCTATAAGCGTTTTCAGCTCTATCTCAGAGCGCTTAAAGCGAGCGGGCTGGTACTGACGATGGTGAGCAAAAACAACGAAGCCGACGTCCGGGAGCTTTTTGCAAAGCGTCAAATGCCTCTGAGCCTGGATGATTTCATCATCACCAAAATCAACTGGAATCCCAAAAGCCAAAATATCGCCGAGATCGCGCATGAACTTAATGTGGGGCTGGAGAGCCTGCTCTTTATCGACGACAATCCCTTTGAGATCGAAGAGGTGCGTACGGCTTTGCCGCAGGTAGGAACGCTTTTGGTGGATAAAGAGAATCCGCTTGATGCAATTAACGCGTTGGCTAATCGGCCCGATATTCACGCCGTTGCCGTTACCGAGGAGGATCGTCAAAAGAGTGAACAGTATCGAAGCGAAAAGCGGCGGGCCGAGGTGTTTCAAAAATCCTCCGACCCGGAAGCCTTTATTCGCTCACTGGGGATTGAGATTACCTGGTGGCGCAACAACCGCCGTCAGCTTGCGCGGATTACCCAGCTTATCAACAAGACCAACCAGTTCAACCTTACCACCCGTCGCTATAGTCAAAGTGAGGTGGAGGCCCTGATGGAGGCCCACGATGTGCTCTCTTTTAAAGTGACCGATAAATTCGGCGATATGGGGATCGTGGGGGTGGTAATCATTCGGGAAGGGGTGATCGATGCCTTTTTGCTCAGTTGCCGGGTTTTGGGTCGGGGGATTGAGGAGCGGATTATCGATGCGATCCTGGAGGTTGGAGGTCCCAATCTGGAGGCCGAGTATATTCCCAGCGCCAAAAACGCCCAGGTGGCTAATTTGTACGAGCGGCTGGGTTTTGAAGTGATTGAAGAGGAAACGGATGGTGCAAAACGTTACCGTTTTGTGCAAAAGCGGACAAATCGCCCCTGCATCAAACTGATACGAGGAGACGAAGCGTGAGAGAGACGATCGATGAACTGGTCAAAGAGACTATTCGGGAACTTAACGAGGATCTAAACGAAGCGGCGCTGGAGTGTCCGGATGAACAAACCCCGCTCTTTGAACTGCTGGATTCGATGGCGGTGCTCGATTTCATCCTGGGGGTAGAGGAGCGGATTCAGCAAAGATTCGGACGCTATGTACAGGTTGCCGATGAAACGACGATGGATGCGTCGGCCACACCGTTTAAAAGCGTTGGGAGTGCGGTCGATTTTATCATGAAAAAGGTGCAAAACGATGGCTGAGATCCGTTTTGATGATGCGGCGATCCGAGGCATCGTCACCACGGCCGGGGATCGGAAGGTGATGATCGAGGATGAGGCGGAGGCTTTCGGTTATGATGAGCGGACCTTGAAGCGCCTTAAGCGGAGTATGGGATTTGCCAGTCGTCATGTCGTCTCCGACCCGTCGGTCTGCACCAGTGATCTGTGTGCCCAGTCGGCCCACCGGCTCTTTAAAGGGCTGGCTATCGATCCCTCTTCGATCGACGCGCTCCTCTTTGTTTCTCAAACCCCGGATTATCGGGCCCCGTCAACGGCCATCATATTACAAGATCGCCTGGGGCTCTCTACCCGAACCGTTGCCTTCGATATCAATTTGGGTTGTAGCGGCTTTATTAACGGCCTCTATACCGCTTATAGTTTTATCCATTCGGGGATGGAGCGGGTACTGCTTTGTGTCGGCGACATAGCAAGCCGATTCGCTTATCCTCAAGATAAAAACCTTACGCCGCTTATGGGAGACGCGGGTAGTGCGGTGCTGATTGAGCGGACCGTCAATTCGCCGTCGGCTTTTGTCCTGCACAGCGACGGTAGCGGATATGAACACCTGATCATTCCCGCCGGTGGGTGTCGACAGCCGGTAACACCTGAGAGTTTGGAGCCCAAAACGTTTGAGGATGGCGCCATTCGGCGGGCGGTGGATATGTTTATGAACGGCGGCGAGATCTTCAACTTCACCATCAAGGTGGTCCCCGCGATGTTCGAGGAACTCTTTGCCCTGAGCGGTCGGGAGAAAGAGACGGTTGATTACTTTGTATTGCATCAGGCTAATCGCTATATTCTGCAAAATATTGCCAAGCGCTTGGGTGTAGGCGCTGAACGCTTGCCGATGGATACGATGACTGAATATGGGAATCAGAACTCGGCATCTATCCCGGGAACCGTTAACGCCCGTCTTAGTAATGTCTATTCGCAAAAAAGAGTCCGATCGGTCTTCGCGGGATTTGGAATCGGGCTGAGTTGGGGTGCTTGCATGGTTGAAACCGACACAATTTTTGCGCCGCCCATTCAACTTTATCAGAAAGGTCAAGCATGACACGTGACGAAATGATTGAAGCCATTGCCGAAGTGATCGATACCGAGGCGACGTTGACGCCGGAAACTCCGTTGGAGAGTTTGGAAGAGTACGATTCGGTTGCGGTTTTGAGTTTGATGAGCTGGTTTGATGAATTGGGCATTTCGGTTGCGCCCAAGGATTTTGAGGGACTCAAAACAGTGGCCGATCTTCTGGCATTGGCCGAGGGGTGAGCGGATGGATAACGTTCTGGTCGTTGGGGCCAGTAGCGGGATCGGTCGTGCGACGGCGTTACGGTTGGCCGGGCGTTATCGGGTGTTTGCCATGGCCCGCCGCGCGGATCGGCTGGAGGCGCTGACGACGGAGGGGATCGTGCCGGTGGCGTTTGACGTAACCCGGTTTGATGAGATCACCCCGACGCTCAAAGATCTGGCTAAAGAGTATGGCCGGTTTCAGGCACTTATTTACTGTGCCGGTGTGCAAAACCTCAAACCTTTGCGTATGCTCAAAGCGACCGATCTGGAGACAATTTTCGCTGTTAATACCTATGCTCCCGCCCTCTTTGCTCAGGCGTTTGCCGCGCGGGCCGTGCATACAAAGGAGAATCCGTCAATGGTCTTTGTCTCCTCTATTGCCGCTCAGCGTCCTGAGCCTGTGATTTTGGCCTATAGCGCTTCCAAAGCGGCGTTGGATAATATGGTGAAAGGATTGGCCAAGGAGGTGGCTCCTATCCGGGTTAACGGCGTGGCGCCGGGATTTTTGCGTACCGAGATGACAAAGCGCTTTGCTCATGTATATGACGAAGCGTTTGTTGAGCGGGTTGAGAAATCCTATCCGCTGGGGTTGGGCTCTGTGGAGAATGTGGCGGCGTTGATCGATTTTCTAGTCAGTGATGACGCGGCCTATCTAACCGGGGAAATCATAAGGATTGATGGAGGAGGGGCGCTGTGAAGATCCATCATATCGGCTTTGTCGTGGCGGACCGGGCGCGCTACCGAAACAATCTGCCCGTTCAAAAGGTTGTGGCGGAAATCTACGATCCCGTTCAAAAGGCCCATCTGGA
>JAMOMS010000050.1 GCA_027067015.1 Campylobacterales bacterium
GTTGGTCAACCGCAGTGCGCCCTGCGAGAGCAAACGGGGATTGAACATCATCAACGGGGGTGCCGTGTGGGCATGATCGTCTCATTACTCGTCCTCTCTTTCCTCATCTTCTTCCACGAACTGGGGCACTTCCTCTTTGCCCGCCTTTTCGGGGTGCGGGTGGAGCGCTTTTCCATCGGTTTTGGCAAGGTGGTTTTCTCCAAAACGGTAGGCGATACGGAGTACGCCCTCAGCGCCGTCCCGTTGGGCGGTTATGTGAAGATGAAGGGCCAGGATGACGCCGACCCTACCAAAACCAGCACGGATCCTGACAGCTACACCGTCAAACCGCCCTGGCAACGCCTGCTCATTTTGCTGGGCGGCCCGCTTTTTAACTTTGTGTTGGCCTTTTTCCTCTACTATGCCATCGCCTTCATGGGCGCCAACGCCTACAAACCGGTGGTGGGTATGGTGCAACCCCACTCCCCCGCCGCGGAGGCGGGACTGCGTGCCGGTGACAAAATTTTGGCCATCAACGGCCAACCCATCACCACCTGGGATGAGCTAAGCCAAACGATTCGCCAATCCAAAGGGGCGCTGATCTTTACCGTCGATCAAAACGGCACCCTCAAAGAGATCGGCGTCACCCCCCGCGTTTTGGAAGCGCAGAATATCTTTAAAGAGACCATTCGCCGACGCATGGTCGGTATCGGCCCAAGGGGCGACCTGACGGTGGTGCGGTACGATCCCCTTTCGGCCTTCGGCTACGCATGGCGCCAAACCGTGGACGCGTCGCTGATGATTGTCAAAAGCGTGCAAAAACTGGTAGAAGGCGTCGTGCCGGCCAAGGAGATGGGCGGGGTGATCGCCATTGTGCAGGTCACCGCCGACGCGGCCCAGCACGGCCTGGTGGCGCTCTTTGCCCTCACCGCGCTCATTTCGGTCAACCTGGGGGTGCTCAACCTCCTGCCTATCCCGGCCCTGGACGGCGGCCACATGATGTTCACCCTGTATGAGATGCTCTTTCGCCGTCCGCCCAATGAAAAGGTGGTCTACCGTCTCACCGTCGCGGGCTGGGCCCTCCTGCTTAGCCTGATGCTTTTTACCATTGTCAATGATATTGCAAGGATAACCCATGGATAAAGAGATGATGAGAGAAAGACTCGACCGCCTCATCTGGCGGATCGAAGAGGCGCGCATCAAGCGCAGTGAACACCATATTGTCAAGATTGTGGCGGTCAGCAAATATACCGACGAGGCGCACATTCAGACCCTTTACGAACTGGGCCAGCGGGCCTTCGGCGAAAGCCGGGTGCAGATGCTCCAGGAGCGGATAGAAAAGCTGGAGAGCCTGCCCATTGAGTGGCACTTTATTGGGCGACTGCAAAAGAACAAGATCAATCATCTCATTCGCGCCAACCCCTTTTTGATGCACTCATTAGACTCCCTGGAGCTGGCCGAAGCCCTGCAAAAACGGCTGGCGGATCAAAATACCCAGATGGCGTGCCTTTTGCAGATCAACAGCGCCCGGGAAGCCACAAAAGCGGGCGTCGATCCAGACGAAGCGGAGGAGATCTACCTCAAAATCAAAGAGACCTGCCCCCATATCTCTTTGCGGGGCGTCATGACCATCGGCGCCCATACCGAAGAAAAAGAGGCCGTCAAACAGAGTTTTAAAACCACCTACAAAATTTTTGAGAAACTCCAAAAAGAGGGGGCCGACATCTGTTCCATGGGCATGAGCGGCGATTTTGAGCTGGCTATTGCCTGCGGCTCCAACATGATTCGCGTGGGATCGGCCCTTTTTCAATAACCCCCAATCCCGTTGACGCCGCCCTTAAAAACGGTAGGCGTCAATCTGCTCCACCACCATATCGGCCACCTGCTCAAGCGTTCCCTGCAAAGCGCTCTCTATGGCCTTGGAAGCGCCCACCGGCGGAATCCACTTCTTCTCCTGCAAACCGATCTTCTTGGTGACTTTGGCGTTACTGCCGTGAAAGAGCAAAAGTGTCACCCGCACGTCGGTTGTCAGGTTCTCACCGGTCAACTGCGATCGGTCATAACGGGCCTCTACCTTGTCAATATGCAGGTAGATTCGGGGAATCTGGTCATTGTAGACCCGTTTGCCCGCCAGTTTGCACCCCTCCTTTTTCAAAGCGCCCACCAGTGCCTGCCTAAACCATTTGAGAAAATCGGTTTGGGTCTGCAACCTCGCTTCAACCTTCCCGTCAGAAAGTATATAACCGATGATCTTTTTGTTTTTCCTCGTGTCGGTAAAGTGGCCCACGTAGATGGTGCCGCTCTTTTTGAAAGCGGCGGGTTTGGCCGCATAGGGCGACACATCAACCGTCTCAACCGCTTTGGGCGCGCAACCGACCAGCCAAAGCGCGCCGACAAGCAGTAAGCCTTTTTGCAAAAAACGCATACCCGTCCTTCTTTTCAAAATAACAGGGGATATTTTATCGGGTTTTTTCATCTTTTTTGAACTTTTTTCATAAACAGGCGTTAAAACATAGGCCACAAAAACCTCTACGCCACGGCGCCTTTTTCCCGGTAAGCCGTGGCACGAAAGAAGGGTTAAAAAGAGCGTTAAGCATTTGGGGAGTACA
>JAMOMS010000051.1 GCA_027067015.1 Campylobacterales bacterium
GGCTCCATTATGCAACACATCGAGGAGGCGGGAATCCACTCGGGTGACAGCGCCTGTTCACTGCCTACCGTCAGCATCTCCGATGAGCTGGTGCGAGAGGTGGAGCGCCAGACCAGGGCGATCGCCCTGGGGCTTGGCGTGAAGGGGCTATTGAATATCCAGTACGCCATTTTCCAGGGTGAGATCTATCTGATTGAGGTCAACCCCCGCGCCAGCCGGACCGTGCCGTTTGTCTCCAAAGCCACCGGCGTGCCGTTGGCCAAGGTGGCGACACGGGTGATGGTCAAAGGCGACCTGCGTGAGGCGCTGGCCTACTATGACACCTTCAAAGTGGTTGAGGATGACGGCAAGGTACTTAAGCCCCGTCTCAAAGATCATATCGCCGTCAAAGAGGCGGTTTTCCCCTTTAATAAACTGCCCGGCAGTGACCTGATTTTGGGGCCTGAGATGAAATCGACCGGTGAGGTGATGGGCATTAGCCGCACCTTCGGCCTCTCATTCGCCAAGAGCCAGTTCGCTTCCAAAAACCGCATTCCCGCCGGCGGTACCCTCTTTATGTCCCTGACCGATCACGACAAGGACGAGGCGGGCAAAATCGGCCGGCTTTTCGCGGAGCTTGGTTTTGAGATCGTGGCGACATCGGGCACCCACAAGGTGCTGGAAGCTGAGGGCGTGGCCTCCAAAGTGGTGCTTAAAATCTCCGAAGGGCGGCCCAACGTGGAAGACCTGCTTAAAAACGGCGAGATCGATATGGTCATCAATACCTCCGACAACAAGGCGAGCAAGGATGACGCCAAACGGATCCGTCAGGCGGTGTTGCGGTTTAACATTCCCTACTTTACCACCCTGGCGGCGGCCAAGGTAACGGCTGAGGCGATTCGGGAGATGCGTGACAGCGAGGCGCTGGACCCCCGGGCTTTGCAGGACTATCTGAGCGAATAGTGATGCATAAAGAGCGCGTCTACCTGGTTCAGACCGATACGACGGTCGGCTGGGTAAGCCGTTCGGCCAAACGCCTGGCGCAAATTAAAAAGCGCCCGCTCTCCCAACCCTTTCTTATGGCGGTGGCCGACCTGCGGAGTGTCGCTTCGCTGGGGCGCGTACCCGGCCCTTTTCGCGCGATGGTACGGCGGGCCGGCCGTACCTCTTTCGTACTGCCAAGCGGCGCCTCTTTCCGGCTGGTCAAAGGGCCGCACGCCAAGCTGATCGAAGAGACGGGACCGCTTTATACCACGTCGGCCAACCTGCACGGCAAGGCGTTTGATGAGCAGATTGCCCGCGAGAGGGCGGATGTGTGGGTTGAGGACGCGCGCGGTTACCGGGAGGCTGTTCCGTCGGCCATCTGGCGGTTGGGGCGTAAAAAAAAGAGGCGTCTGCGATGATACGGTGGATAACCGGCGCGCTTTACGGGCTCTTTTTCTGGTTGGTAATCGATTTTCTCTTTTACGCCGGTATCTATGTGCACTATATGAAAGCCCAGGCGATTCCGGTCTTTTTTAACGCTTTTTTTATCGCGCATCAGGTGTGGTGGCTTTGGCCCGCGGGTGTGGCGGTTTTGGGCGCGCTCTTTATGTGGGAGAATCGGTTGATAAAGGGGTTTTTGCTTTTGATGCTGGTTGGGGTTTCGGCTTTGACATGGGTGCCGACCCTGGGGGAGAGAGCCGGTTATACACTCTTTTCCAAAGCGCCGGCGCGGTACCGTTTTGGGGAGCGGGAAGTGTCGGGAGTTCGACTCTATAGCGCAAACGGCGTCGATTTTGTGCGTCTTGAGAAGAGCCCGCTTTTGATGCGTTACCCCGTCGGCAACCGGGTACGTTAGCCCTCCTGGGCTTTTAGCGCTTTATACTCCTCTTCGGCTTTTTTGATCATGCCCCGATCGGGAATTTTACGACCGGCGATGTAGCCGACAATGTTGCCGTTGTCGTCGAATTTGGGTTTGATCCAGACGATAACCCAGTAATATTTGCCGTCTTTGCGCATATTTTTGACATACCCTTCCCACATCTCGCCGCGCTTGATCGTATCCCACATGGTTTTGAAAGCGGCTTTGGGCATATCGGGATGGCGGTTGATGTTGTGCGGCGCGCCGATGAGCTCCTCTTTGGTATAGACCGTCATCTCCCGAAATTTTCGGTTGGCGTAGGTGATGATCCCCGCCGTGTCGGTTTCGGTGATCATTACGCCGCCGTCAAAAAGAACCTCTTCATCCACCGGATCGGGTTTGACGATGGTTTGTCCTGTTTTAATATTCTTGATTGTTTGACCCATCTATTTACCTTTAACAATTTCAAATTATGCGAATCATAGCATTGGGAGAGTAAAATTAAGATAATATTTATCTGATAACAAGGAGCGCCCGTGTCTGCCGCCGAAACGATTGACGGGTTGATGAAAAAGAGGGTTTTGGTTATTGACGGGGCCATGGGGACCCAGATCCAGGATCTCAAAATTCCCGATGAAGCGTGGGAGGGCAAAGAGGGGTGTAACGAACTGCTCAACGCCACGGTGCCCGAAATTATCCGCCGCATTCACGAACGCTACGCCATGGCCGGGGCCGATCTGATCAAAACCAACACTTTCGGCGCCATGGACTGGGTGCTGGAGGAGTACGAGCTGGGACACAGGGCCAGGGAGCTGGCCAAAAAGGGGTGCGAGCTGGTCAAGTCGGTTTGCGAGCAGTATAGCACCCCCGAAAAGCCCCGCTTTTGTCTGGGGTCTATCGGTCCCGGGACCAAGCTCCCCTCTTTGGGACACATAGATTATGACGCCATGTACGCCGGCTACAAAGAGACGGCTCTTGGGATGATCGAGGGTGGGGTGGATATCTTTTTGCTGGAGACCTGCCAGGACCCTTTGCAGATCAAAGCGGCACTTCACGCCTGTTTCGACGCCGCCAAAGAGGTCGGGGCCGATATTCCCGTGATGGTGTCGGTCACGATTGAGCTAAGCGGCAGTATGCTCATCGGCACCGACGCGGCGACGATCGCGACGATTTTGGAGCCCTTTGATATCCTCTCTTTGGGCTTTAACTGCGGCACCGGCCCCGAGCAGGTGGAAAAACACGTCAAAACCCTCTCAAAGCGGTGGCACAAGCCCATCTCCGTGCACGCCAACGCGGGTCTGCCCCAAAACAGGGGCGGCTATACCTATTACCCCATGGGGCCCGAGGAGTTTGCCACGCTTCAAAAGGGCTTTTTGCGATATGACGGGGTGACCTTTTTGGGCGGCTGTTGCGGCACCACGCCCCAGCATATCAAGGCGCTTAGCGACGCGGTGGCGGGAGAAAAACCCAAAGCGCCGAGCGGTTCGCACCCGGTCTCGTTGGCGTCGCTCTTTCACGCCACCCCCCTGACGCAAGACCCCCCGCCCTTGCTTATCGGCGAACGGGCCAACGCCACGGGATCGAAAGCTTTTAGAGAACTTTTGCTGGCCGAAGATTATGAGGGAACGCTCACCGTGGGCCAGCAACAGGTGCGCGCGGGAGCCCACGTGCTGGACGTGTCGGTGGGGTTTGCCGGGCGGGATGAGACGAAGGATATGAAGGCGGTCATGAGCCTTTACAACCAAAAGATCCCCCTGCCGCTCATGCCCGACTCCACCCAAACGGGTGCGTTGGAGACGGCGCTCAAGTGCATCGGCGGCAAGCCCATTATCAACTCGGTCAACCTTGAAGACGGGATCGAGAAGTTTGACGCGGTCTGCCGGTTGGCCAAACGCTTCGGCACATCACTGGTCTGT